>NZ_JBSEFH010000006.1:0-283963 GCF_053570585.1 Pseudochelatococcus sp. B33
TGTTTAGTCCCGGGCTTTGATGGTGCATTATTCAGCCAGCAATGGAAGGATGCGCTATGGGACAAATTCTGCACGGGAGCGCCCGAACGACAGAGGCGGTCCGTCGAGCAATACAGAATAGTCAAGAGAGCCTGAGGGCTCTGGCCAAGCGCTACGGGATCAATCAGAAGACCGTGGCAAAGTGGAAGAAGCGGAGCTCGGCGGCCGATCTGCCGACCGGGCCGAAGGAGCTGCATTCCACCGTGCTGTCACCCGAGGAGGAGGCGATCATCGTCGCCTTCCGGCGTCACACCCTGCTTCCGCTCGATGACTGCCTCTACGCGCTTCAGGCGACGATCCCGCACTTGACACGGTCTTCCCTGCATCGCTGCCTGCAACGGCATGGAATCAGCCGGCTTCCGGAGATCGAAGGCGACAAACCGGCGAAGAAGAAGTTCAAAAGCTATCCGATCGGCTATTTTCACATCGACATTGCCGAGGTCCAGACGGCCGAAGGCAAGCTGCGCCTGTTCGTCGCCATCGACCGCACTTCAAAGTTCGCCTACGCCGAACTCCACCAGGAGGCGAGCAAGATGGTCGCGGCTCAGTTCCTGCGCAACCTCATCGCAGCGGTGCCCTATATTATCCACACGGTGCTCACCGATAACGGTATCCAGTTCACCAACCATGCCCGTCACAAATACGCCTTCCACCACATCTTCGATCGCGTCTGCGACGAGAACGGCATCGAACACAGGCTCACCAAGATCAATCATCCCTGGACGAACGGCCAAGTGGAACGGATGAACCGAACCATCAAGGACGCCACCGTCAAGCGCTTCCACTATGACGACCACGATCAACTGCGAAGGCACCTCGCCGACTTCATCAATGCCTATAATTTCGCCCGAAGGCTCAAGACCCTCAAAGGCCTTACACCCTACGAATTCATCTGCAAGCGATGGACAAGCGAGCCGGAGAGATTCATTCTCAACCCGATCCACCAAATACCGGGACTAAACACCTAGTTCGTCGCGCTGTCGACGATCATTGGCTATCATTGCAGAACAGGCGTTTCTCCAAATCGATTTGCGTGGGCACGATTCCCTCATCAATCATCCGAATGAGAGCGTTTCGCAGGATAACAAAACTCTGCACCAAGGCAGCGACCTCCGCATCTTGGGCCGAGTGTGCTGCCTTCGAGCGCGCGTTGTATAGGTCAGCGACCGTTTTGAATAATTCGAGTCGCTTGGGCCCTGCTGCTTCAAGGTATGCAGCGATGTGGGCGGATACCCGGAAACGAAGCTCGGCTCGCGACGGCGCGAACAGTTCTTCCAGCGCGCCCCATACTGTCAGCAGCGCCGAGGCCGGTCTTCCTCTCACCGTGCAAGCATCCGCCGCCCGAAGCGCCATGTTCAAGGGGGAGCATGTCCTCAGTAGTTCCGCTGTGCGAGGCCAGACGGACTTCACCCACGACAGATCTTCAATCTTGAGGCGCGACAGTTCCTTCTCCCCTGCACAAAGAATACGAGGTTCGATCTCGAACGGTCGGAGCAACGGTTCCTGCTTCGACGTTGCGGCGGAGTCGAATGGGACGTCAGAGATGACCGGAACCATGAGATACGCGTACTTCGCCAGCCTCAATAATGCCGCGATCAGCCACACGATATCCTCGCCGCTCAGTCCTCCCGGCAGCCTCTGTCTTGCGGGGACCGCCAGTTCGACCTCAACGTCGTAACTAAACCCACCTCGCGCTGCGCGCCAAGGTAAAGAGTGAGGATTCCCATCTGTCGCTTTAGCGAACGCCATCATGTTAGCGGCAAAAAGATGAGCATAGGCCGATCTTAGGACGATACCATGGCCTAGCTCAAGCGGCTCGTCATCGTAGGTGACATGAGACAGACCCGCGTAGATTATCGGCTGCGCTTCGGCCATTGCTAGTCTTTCAATCTATGCTGAACCAGTCTGCAACTCGCCCACGACATTAAGCTTTAGCATAGAATCGGCGATTTACCATGTCGCTTGCTGGGATGCGGAGAGCAGCGACAATAGTGGACCATCGACGAAAAATGACGGGACATGCGGGATTCGAGCGTCACCTTCCTGCAAGATAGTTACTGTATTCGCATTTGCCGCGAATGACTGCATCCCGCCCTTTTGCGTTCGAAGCTAACTAACAGACCTTACGGATCGGTATCGCCAGGTTATTCTCGCTGCTTCATCGCATCGATATCCTGCAGCGAATCGATCGCACAATGTTTACGCCGAGCGCCATTCTCGACAAGGCTTGTAACAAGCCAATCGTCATTGGCATTCACAGTGAGCGTCGGAGTCTCCGAATCCTCTAATGAGTTGAATTTTCAGAATAAAAAACAAGATTCAGGCGACGTTAGGGGACAGTGACACAATTGCATTGAATTAATGACGTTGTATAACGTCATTAATTAATCCATCTTGTTCCCGGATGACCAAGATGGATCGAGGCCATGACGATTCCCAGGAAACGCGGCCGCCCAATGGGCACGGCACCGAATCGCGAACACGACCAGCGCCTGCTGCGGCAAGCAGTGCGGAACCTGATTTTCGGCCTGTCGCCGAACGCAACAGGAGCCTTCCGCTCACTGCTCGATGAGGACGATCCGGAGTTTCCCGCAGTGCTCCGCCGTCTGCAGCGCCAGTGGCAACAGCATGGCGAACAATATCTGGCAGAGGCACGCCGTGACGCCTTTGCGCAGCGATGGCTGTTCGACGCTGATCAGCTCGAGAAGGCTTCGCCTGAATTCTCCCGCGTTGTCGACACCTTCGCCGCCTCGTCGATCGGCCAAGCCGTTCTCCGGAGATATGGCCAGGATGGCATGCCTGCCGATCCCCTATCGTTGGGCATCGTCACCCTCTGGGACGAGATCGTCCGCCACAGCGCGATTGGTCTGCTTCACGCCGAGGAATTGTTCAAGCAGGCTTATGCCGGCTGGTCGGCGACCGGACTGGAACCCGACGAGGCATTCCTCCGGCGGTTCGCCGAGCTTTGCCTTGCACAGGCCGACAGGTTGAAGACCCATGCCGACGCGAGCGCGGGCAACGGGAACTCAAGGCAAGATCATGTCAGCGCAGCCGTTCAGCGGGAGGTCCATGACGATGGACGCTGAACGGCTCCTGAACAAGGGTATCCGGAACCTGACGCCTTATCCCCGCAATGCGCGGACGCATTCGAAAAAGCAGATCCGTCAGATCGCCGACAGCATCAAAAAGTTCGGCTTCACCAATCCCGTGCTGATCGACGAGCATGACCACATCCTGGCAGGGCACGGCCGCGTCGAGGCGGCGAAACTCCTCGGCATGGATCAAGTGCCGTGCCGGCTGATCGCATCGCTGTCGGAGGCCGAGAAGCGCGCCTACATCATGGCGGACAACAAACTCGCCCTCAATGCCGGCTGGGACGAGGAAATTCTGGCCATCGAGCTTCAATTCCTCATCGAGCAGGCGCCGGAGATCGACATCGGCCTGACCGGCTTTTCGGTGGCCGAGATCGACGATCTCATCGACATCGGCGGCACCCGCGATGATACCGATCCGCGGGATGATCGCGTTCCGGTCGTCGACAGCAGCGCCGCGGCTACGACAGAGACGGGCGATGTCTGGCTGCTCGGTGATCACCGGCTTGTCTGCGGTGATGCGCGGGAGGCCGACGGGTACCGGCTGTTGATGACGGCGGGCAGCCGGATCGAGCAGGCGCAGATGGTGTTCACCGACCCGCCTTACAACGTCCCGATCGACGGCCATGTCAGCGGGTCGGGAAAGATTCGCCACCGCGAGTTCGCCATGGCCTCGGGGGAGATGTCACGGGAGGCCTTCACCGCCTTCCTATCCACAATCATCGGTCACCTCGTATCTTTTAGCGCGGACGGCTCGATCCACTTCCTCTGCATCGACTGGCGGCATCTCACCGAAATGCAGCAGGCGGGCGAGGCGCATTATTCCGACCTCAAGAACCTGATCGTGTGGGTGAAGGACAACGGCGGCATGGGAAGCTTTTATCGCTCCCGGCATGAGCTGATCTTCGCCTGGAAGGCGGGCACCGCGCCGCATATTAATTCCTTCGAGCTCGGCCAGAAAGGCCGCTACCGGACGAATGTCTGGAATTATCGCGGCGTCAACTCGGGCGGCAGAACCGCGAGGGAGGAGCTTGCCCTCCACCCCACGGTCAAGCCGGTGGCGATGGTTGCCGATGCGATGAAGGATTGCTCGAGCCGGGGCGGCATCGTGCTCGACCCCTTCTGCGGCTCCGGCACGATTCTGATTGCCGCCCAGAAAGTCGGGCGCCGCGCGCGAGCGATGGAGATCGATCCTCATTATTGCGATACGGCGATCCTTCGCTGGCAACGGTTTGCGAAGGACGACGCCGTGCTGGCGGCGACGGGCGAGACGTTTGCGGCCGCGCGTGCCCGGCGCGCGGCGGAGCGGCTTCAGCATCAGATTCCTGACGAATTGCCGGATACGGCGGCTCCGACACCAGGCTCGAACGGCGAGAGACTCATTTCCCATGAATGATCACCCCGTGGAAGACAATGTCGAGGGGCTGGAAGCGGAGGCTGCCTCGCCGGCGCCGGCCTATGAGGTAGGTTACGGCAGGCCGCCACGCCACAGCCGCTTCAAGCCCGGCCAATCCGGAAACCCGAAGGGCCGTAAAAGAGGCACCAGGAACACGGGCACGCTCCTGCAGGAGATTCTGGATGAGAAGATCGTCGTCCGGGAAGGAGACCGGGAGAAGAAGATCACCCGGAAGGAGGCCTGGTTTCGTCAGCTGACCAACAAGGCCCTCAAGGGTGATGCCAGGGCAACAACGGCACTTTTCGGTATTCTAAGGGACCTCGGCCATATGGAGCGAGAACCGAACGCCCCGAATGACGACGCCCGCAAGCAGCTCAATGAATCGGATCGAGCGATCATGCAGCGGTTGTTCCCCAACGGAGTGCTTCCGGAGGGCGGCGAATGAGGCAAGCGCATTTGCAAGTCGCGGGTGATCCGCCGGAACTCACCTATCACGATATGCAGGTGATCCTGCGACAGAACCTGGGCGCCTTCATCGAAAAATCGTTCCGGGAGCTTTATCCCGCCCTGCCCTATCTGCATAATTGGCATATCGATGCCTTTGCCTGGCACCTGTCGAAGGTGATGCATGGCCGCATCAAGCGATTGCTGATCACGGTCCCGCCCCGCAGCCTGAAGTCGCATTCCGCATCCGTCGCCTTTCCGGCGTGGGTTCTCGGACATGAGCCCGGCCGGAGGATCATCACGGTGAGCTACGGCAATGATCTCGCGGTCGAGCACGCCAATGCCTTCCGCAAGGTGATGAAGGCCGACTGGTATCGTGATCTGTTTCCGTACACCCGGATCGACCCAGGGAAGGATAGGGAGCGCGAGGTCCGCACCACGGACGGCGGCTACCGGCTGACCACCACGGTGGGAGGACCGCTCACGGGACGCGGGGGCGGCATTATCATCATCGACGACCCGATGAAAGCGGTGGACGCCGAGTCGCAGGCGGCCCGCGATTCCGTCAAACGCTGGTTCGACGAAACGCTACTGACCCGGCTCGATGACCGCAGAAGCGACGTCATCATCCTGATCATGCAGCGGTTGCATGTCGACGATCTCGCAGGCCATGTGCTCGCCAAAGGTACTCTGGCGGAGAGCGGCTGGGTTCACCTCAATCTCCCGGCGATTGCCGAAGAAGAACTCCGTATCCCGATCGGTTACGGGCGCTCCCACCTGATCAAGCCCGGCGACGTCCTTCACCCTGGCCGCGACACTGTTGCCGATCTCGGCCGTCTGAAGAGCGATATGGGCTCGGCAGCCTTCTCCGCGCAATATCAGCAATCGCCGGTGCCGGCCGGCGGCAACATGATCAAATGGGCCTGGTTCGGCCAATATAGCGCCTTGCCCGAGGCGAAGTGGCCGGCGATGATGGTTCAGAGCTGGGATACGGCTTCGAAGGCGGGTGAATTGCACAATTATTCGGTAGGCATTACCGCTCTTGTCGTTCAGGACACGGTCTACATCGTCGACGTCATCCGGGAAAAGCTCGACTATCCCAGCCTCAAGAATCGCATCTTGTGGGCCAGGGAGCGCTGGAAGGCGCAAACCATTCTGATCGAGGACAAGGGCAGCGGCACGAGCCTGATCCAGGACCTCAAGCGTGACCGTTGTCACACGATTGCGATCAAGCCGGAAGCCGACAAGGTCGTCAGGATGTCTGCCTGTTCGGCCCGCATCGAGGCCGGCGCGGTGCTGCTGCCGTCGGCCGCCTCCTGGCTCGATGACTTCCGGAACGAGATTCTTGCTTTTCCCGACAGTCGTCATGACGATCAGGCCGATGCCTTGTCACAGCTCCTCAATTGGCGGCGGAACGGATACTATACGCTTGATGGCGTGAGGTAAGGTGACAGACCTCAGTGATATCCAAGGCTCATAAGCCATGTTTAAGTCAAGAATAACTTTTCAGTTGACAGACCGGAACAGAAGAAAGAAATTCCCAATACTCTGTTGTAATTAAATGATCACGGTCAAGACCACTTCCAATATCATATAATACCAAGTCTCGGAGCTCATGACTCTTCTGGTCTTCCCCGATCAGCGCTTTTCTGATTCATTTGTGAGAACGCATGAGGTTTGCGATGCTGATTCCTCTTCGGGCTGATTTTGATGCGCCGATGATCCGGGCCGTTGCGAGGCGGTCCAAGGACGGACCGCAAGCCCGGCGGCTGCTGGCTTTGGCGGCGATTTACGAGGGCGCGCGCCGGGGCGAAGCCGCGCGGATCGGCGGCGTGACAGTGCAGATCGTTCGCGGCTGGGTCTTGAAGTTCAACGCGCTCGGTCCTGATGGACTGATCGACCGCAAGGCGCCGGGCCAACCGTCTCGGCTCGACGACGAGCATCGCAAGGCGCTGGCCGCGATCATCGACAGTGGGCCGACGCCGGCGATCCATGGCGTCGTGCGCTGGCGGATCATCGATCTGTGCCAATGGCTTCACGACGAGTTCAGGGTATCCGTTTCCAGGCCGACGCTGACCCGGGAACTGCGGGCCATGGGCTAAAGCATTTTTCGATCGGTCATGATCGTAAAATGCTCTGCGATTCTTTCATTGAGCGCTTTCCGCCCGGCCGGCCATCACGCGCAGGCCGAAGAGGCGATCGAGGATTTTAAAAAAGCTTTCCCGCCCGTGTAGCAGAGGTCGCCAGAGATAAAGGCCTCGACCCCGCCGATATGGAAATCTGGTTCGCTGACGAGGCGCGTATCGGTCAGAAGAACAAGATCACGCGACACTGGGCCAGGCGCGGAACCAGACCGTCGGCGCCGCACGACCAGCGCACGGCCTCGACCTGCATCTTCGGCGCGATCTGTGCGAAGGACGGCAAAGGCGCCGCTCTCGTCCAGCCCGTCTGCGACACCCCGGCGATGAGCCCGCATCTGGCCGGGATCGCCACCCAGGTCGCGCCGGGCAGGCACGCCATCCTCCTGCTCGATCAGGCCGGCTGGCATCTGTCGAGCCGGCTGATCATCCCGCCGAACATCACCCTCTTGCACCTGCAGGCCAAGTGCCCCCGAACTCAACCCGCAGGAAAATGTCTGGCAGTTCATGCGCGACAACTGGCTGTCAAACCGGGGCTTCTACTCCTACGTCGATATCATCGATCACTGCTGCTACGCATGGAACAAACTCATCGACCAACCGTCGCGCATCATGACTATCGGAATGCGGCAGTGGATATAGAGGTTCAGATCAATGAGAATTGGTATAATATATTGATTTATAATGTCAATACTGCCAGTGCGAGAGGATCAGGGGCGGCGCCGATCCTGACTTCACTAGGGAGTGAGATTTGTCAGCGGCAGAAGCCTGAATGTGATCAAGGAGGCGGGACATATGCGTGCGGATCGCGCTGGTACTACCCGACATGGTTCTGATCTAACAGCTGCTGGTCCGGGAGACAGCGCCCAGTCGTCGTCACCGACCTCGTGGGGCAGTGAGGCGACAACCGGTGTTGTCGTGCCGTCCGGCCCCTCATGTACGTCGGCGGTGCCGAGAATCACTTGGTGCTGTTAGCTTCAATCAGCTTCACCTTGTCCGGCCTCAACCGCATTTGCAGGACATGCCGCCGTCAACGGGCAACAGGACGCCGGTCACGTATGACGCATCGTCCGACGCCAGAAAAAGGGAAGCGTGCGCAACGTCCCAGGCATCGCCCATTTTTCCAGTCGGAACCATAGCATCGCGCCGCGCGATCATGTCGTCGACGTCCTGATAGACGTACTTGTAGGGGTCGACGATCATCGGCGTATTCATGAGCCCTGGCAGAACCGCGTTGCAACGTACACCCCGCGTCGCATATTCGATGGCCACCGCCTGGGTGAATTGGTTCACTGCCGCCTTCGAGGCATAATAGGAAGCCATCGGAACACCGATGATCCTGATCGAGGCGAGAGAGGACACGTTGACGACCGCACCCCCGCGCCTCCTCGCCATCTCGGGCATGATGCGCCGGCAGGTCAGGAAGATGCCCTTGATGTTGACGTCCATCACCCGGTCCCAGCTCGCCTCGGATACTGCTTCGGTGGCGCAGACGGTGTCGGCGATGCCCACGTTGTTCTGCAGCACATCGATGTGGCCGAAATCCGACAGCACGTCCTTCGTCACGCGGTCGATATGTTCCGCCGAGGTCACATCGGCCCGCATGGCGACAGCCTTGCCGCCTTCAGCGCGAATGATGTCGACCGTAGCTTCCGCCGACTCGAGGTTGTGATCGATGCAGACCACCCTTGCGCCCTCGCGAGCGAAAAGCACAGCCGTCGCCTTGCCGTTGCCCCATCCCTCACCCGCGCACCCTGCGCCCATGACGACAGCCACTTTGTCCTGCAAACGTCCAAGCATGATGTCCTCCCCCTATCTGTTAAAAAATGCGGACATCCACCCTATCCCGTGCGACAAGGTCTCCCGCGGCCGGGGCTTGAACAAGATCCGCGGCAACCCCGGCCAGATCACGGTATTGTTACTCGCCGATATCGATAATGGCTTCGCAACCGGAGACTTCGCCGAGCCAATCGATGAACTGCACTGCCGCCTCACTGTCGGTGAGGATGTACGACAGTTCCCAAGGATGGAGCTTGGCATTGACTGGCACCACCACTCGGCTGGCGGCTCAGATGCCGAACAGGATTTCTAGAGACTCGGGCCGGTTCGCCATGTAGATCGCAACGCGCGGCAGACGCGAGTCCGAGTGCCGCAAGGCCCACGGCGACGGTCGCGCTGCGGGCGCGCAATGACGCACAAGTATGGACAACGACGGCGCCTTGACAAACGGCCGGAAGCCCCCCGAACACGATTGCCGACTGTTGAAGAAGCGTGGCGACGTTCATCATCCTTTTTCGTCTAGATGTTCCGGACCTGCCCGCGCCAGAACGAATCCCGGATGTCCTTCTTGCGCACCTTGCCGACCGGGCTGCGCGGCAGAGCTTCCCAGACCTCCACCGACTTCGGTGCCTTGATGCTGCCGAGTTCCGCCTTGCAGAGTGCGACGATCTCCTCGGGATCGACGCTGGCACCGGGCTTGAGCTCGATCACGGCCTTGACGGCCTCACCCCATTTTTCGTCGGGAATGCCGATGACGGCGCAATCCTGCACGGAGGGATGCGCCCAGATCACCTGCTCGACCTCGCTCGGATAGACGTTGAAGCCGCCCGAGATGATCATGTCCTTCTTGCGGTCGATGATGTAGACATAGCCGTCCCCGTCGATGAAGCCGATGTCGCCGGTATGGTGCCAGCCGAACTGCGACACCTCGGCGGTGGCGGTCTCGTTCTTGTAGTAGCCCTTCATCACGAGATCGCCACGCACCACGATTTCCCCGCGCTCGTCTGCGGGCAGCAGGTTGCCATCGCCATCCATGATGGCGACACGGGTCAGCAGTGCCGGCCTGCCGCAACTTGCCAGACGCTTTTCCCGCAAAGGATCTCCGATGACCAGATGGTCCTCGGGCGGCAGGACTGTGCAGAACATCGGTGCTTCGGCCTGGCCAAAGCTCTGGGTCATGACCGGTCCGAAGATCGCCAGGCAGTGCCGCAGCTTATCGACGGCCATCGGCGCGGCCGCGTAGATGAAGTGGCGCAGACTCGAAAAGTTGCGCCCTTCGATGCCCGGATGCGACAGCAGCATGTAGATCGCGGTCGGCGGCAGGAACAGGTGCGTGACGCCTTCCGCCTCGATCGCGTCGAGCACAGCCGCCGCATCGAAACGGGGAAGGATAACGTTGGTGGCGCCGACAGCCGCCAGAACCACACCCAGCAACCCGGCGGCATGAGTCATAGGCGCGATGACCAGATGCACCGGCTCAGGCCCGACCTGCAATGCGGCACAAAAATTGGCGACCATGGTCGTCCAGTTGAGCTGCGTCAGCAGGATGCCCTTGGGCTGCCCCGTTGTGCCACCGGAAGAGAGGATGCCCACCAGATCATCGGGACCAAGCGGCACGTCCGGATCGGTCTCCGGCGCATCCTTCATCCAATCTTCCAGCGACGGCACCGCGTCCGTTCTCCGATCAAGGCAGATGTAGTGGCCAATCTTCGGACAGGCAGAGCGAATCTGGCCAATCAGTGGTTCGAACTCACTGTGATAAAACAGGATTTCGACGTCGCAATTGTCGAGAATATAACAGTTCTCGCCGATGGCGTTCTTTGCGTTGACCGGCACCCAGGCGACTCCCGACCGGAACAGGCCCAGCATCACCTCGAAGCCGATAACGCAGTTGGGACTGTAAACCGCCGCCTTCTGGCCCGGTGTGAACCCGGTCGCGGCGAGGACGTTGGCGAAGCGGAAGGTTCGTAATTGCACGTCGCGGAACGTCCGGCTTATGTCGGCATCCTTCAGGCAGACGCGGTCAGGGGCGATAGCGACGCCGCGGTCGAAAAGATCGATTAAACGCATGGCCTTGTCCTAACGCTGAAGCAAAGTGATGACGGCGGTGGCCTCTTCGTATCCGTAGAAGCCGCCACCGTTCTCGGCCAGGCCGACACGCGCGCCGGAAACCTGACGGCCCCCGGCCTCGCCGCGCAATTGCATGACGAGTTCGTAGATCTGCGCCAATCCCGTAGCACCGATCGGATGCCCGCGTGACTCAAGACCGCCCGACACATTGATAGGGATGCGCCCGCCAAGCGATGTCGCCCCGGAACGCGCCAGCGGGCCACCCTCACCCATCGGGCACAGCCGCATCAGTTCCGCCTGCTGCAATTCGGCAAAGGCGGAAGCATCGTGAACCTCGACAACAGAGACGTCCTGCGGGCCGAGGCCAGCGACCTCGTAGGCTCGGTCGACGGCGCGTCGACATAGATGCCGCTCGATATCATCCGGGGCACGATCCGACCCCGACGCCTGCACGCTGGCGGCAACGCGAACGGCGCGGGACAGACCCAACTGCCGTGCCCTCGCTTCCGACACGACGATGGCCGCAGCGGCGCCATCGCTGATCGGCGCGCACATCGGCAGGGTCAGCGGCCACGACACCTCCCGCGCCGCCAGCACCTCGTCGACGGTCATGGGCGTCTGGTAATGGGCCTTGGGATTCAGCACCGAATGCTTGTGGTTCTTGGCCGAAACGGCGGCGATATCAGCCTGCGTGGTGCCGAACCGACCCATGTGATAGCGCGCAAGCGCAGCATAAATATCCATGAAAACGCTGCGCTGGCCGGTCTCGACCTTGCGTTCCGGCGGCTCAACGGCCGAGCCGAACTGCGCGAGACGGCGGATGGAGGCCTCCTCGTCGCCCACATCCCATGCCCCGTCGAAAACCGCGAAGGACCTAGCGCGATCGGCCGCATTCATCTTGTCCGCACCCAGCGCCATGGCGACATCGCCCTGACCCGAGATGACGTAGGCGCAGGCGGCGTTCAGCGCCGTGCTGGCGCTCGCGCACGCGTTCTCCAGATTAGTAACCGGAATGCCCGGCAGACCGAGCTTGCGCAGCAGGATCTGCCCGCGCACGAGATGTTGTCCTTCGACGATGCCCTGGGTGGCGTTGGCGAAGAAGACGGCCTGAAGATCAGCCCGCTCCAGCTCGCTGTCCGCAATGGCTTCGGTGACGGCCTCGGCCGCGATATCGGCCAACGAGCGGTCGAGAAATCGCCCGAACCGCGACATCCCTACTCCGACGATATATGCATGTCCCATGGTTCACCTCAAACACTGATCAGGGATTCGATCCGGTCGCGATTGGCTTGCAGATCGCTTGTCGTTCCACTCCACAGCATGGCGCCGTGGTCGATGACGAATTGCCGGTGCGCAAGTTTCAGCGGCACGCGCAGGTTCTGCTCCACCAGCAGGATGGCCATTCCCTCGCCGTTGATGACACGCATCGCTTCGACGAGGAGATCGACGATGAGCGGCGCGAGGCCCTCGGTCGGCTCGTCCAGCAACAGGACGTCAGGGTTCGTCAGCAGGCCACGCCCGATGGCGAGCATCTGCTGTTCGCCGCCGGAGAGAGTGTTGCCCGGTTGCATGCCGCGCACCTTCAGTACCGGAAAGAGTTCCCACACCCGCTCTATGGTCCAGCGGCCTGTGCGCCCCATGACTGTTGCGATACGCAGGTTTTCCTCCACCGACAGGTTGGAAAAGATGCGGCGGGTATCGGGCACGAAGGCGATGCCTCGCCGGCCGAGCTGATACGGGCGCAGCGCTGTCACGTCGTCGCCATGCAACCGGCGCTGGCCGGAGGCGATGGAGCAGAGACCGATCAGCGCCTTGAGCAAGGTACTTTTGCCCGCGCCGTTGCGGCCGATCAGCGATACGACCTCGCCTTGCGACACGTCGATCGACACCCGATGCAAGGCTTGGGCCTTGCCATAGAAGACATCGCAGGATTGCAGCGCGAGCACCGTCATGGCTCTTCCCCCAGATAGGCCCTGCGCACGGCTGCGTTGGCGCGGATGTCCTTCGGCAGGCCGGAAGCCAGAATCTGACCCTGCACCATCACGATGATCTCGTCCGAGATCTCCATCACCGCATCCATGTTGTGCTCGATCAACAACACGGTCCGGTTCTTGACGATGCGCCCGAGCAGGCCGATGGCCCGTTCCACCTGATCGTGGCCGACGCCGGCGAGGGGCTCGTCGAGCAGCAGCACGCGCGGTTCGCCGAGCAGCGTCAGCCCGACTTCCAGAGCCCGTTGATCACCGTGCGACAGGTTCTCCGCCGGCGCGTGCGCAAGCCGCGCGAGACCGACCTCGTCCAGCACCCGCTCCGCCGCCTCGCGCACGCCGCGGAAGCGGCCGACGGGCAGCCAGAACGGCTGGACCCGGTAGCGATGCGCGAAGGCGGCGAGTTCGAGATTTTCCAGCACCGACATTCCGGCGAAGATCTTGGTGATCTGGAAACTCCGCCCCAGGCCGCCGCGTGCACGGGCGTGGACCGGCAGGTCGGTCACGTCCGTTCCATCCAGATGCACGCGGCCTGCGCTCACTGTCACATGGCCCGAAAGTGCATTCATCAGCGTGGTCTTACCGGCACCGTTCGGGCCGATGAGGCCGTATAGCCGGCCCGGCAGGAAATCGTGGCTCACGCCATTCACCGCCTTCAGCCCGCCGAACGCGACCTGAACGTTCTCGCAGCGCAGCAATCCGCCTGCTAGCGATCCGCCGCTCATGGGGAACCTCCTTCGCGACCGCCGCCGCGCGGCTGGAACAGACCCGCGATGCCGTTCTGCAAGTAGATGGTCGCGACGATGAAAACCAGGCCGAGAATACCGTACCAGTACTGGGTGAACTGGCTCAGTTCCTCCTTCAGCACCTCGAACACCGCCACCCCAAGGATCGGCCCGAGCAGCGTGCCCTTGCCGCCGAGCACGGTCATGATCAGAACGTCGCCGGAAGTCGTCCAGTGGAGCATCTGCGGGCTGATGTAGAACATCAGCGAAGCCAGCAGCGCGCCCGACACGCCCGCATAGGCCCCCGAAACGATGAACGCGACCTGCCGCAGGCGGTGAACATTGTAGCCGAGTTGCGCGGCACGCACCGCGTTGGCCTGCACGGCCCTGAGCGACCGCCCGAAGGGCGAGGCGCGCAGCAGCGCCATGAGGCCGAGGCCAAGCAGGAACACGACGAGCAGGAAAATGTAGAAATTGTGGTTGTCGTAGAAATCGATCCCGAACAGTTCGGGACGCGGCACACCGGGGATGCCGTCAAGCCCGCCGGTGAACTCCCGCAGCCGGGTGGACGCCAGAATGTAGACCATCTGGGCGAGCGCCAGTGTCAGCAGCGAGAAGAACAGCCCCGACACCCTGAGCGCGAAGATGCTGAGGCCGAAAGCCAGAGCCGCCCCTACGGCCGCGGCCACCAGCAGCGCCGGCAGGAAGCCGACGCCGTGGCCGACGGTCAGGAAAGTGAGTGCGTAACCACCGCTCCCGAACAACGCCGCATGCCCGAAGGATAACAGACCGGCCATGCCGAAGATCAGGTCGAAACCGATGGCGAATAGCGCCCAGATCAGGATCAGGCTGACGAGGTTGACCCCCTCGCCCCCGGACAGGAAGAACGGGCTGACGATCATGGCGGCCATGAGAGCGCCCGTCAGGAACGGGCTGCGGAGCAGGTTGTTCATGCCGAGCGTCCCTTGTAGCTAAACAGGCCGGCGGGGCGGAACATCAGCGTTACGATCAGCAGCGCGAAGGTCGTGAGTTCGACCCATTCGGTGGCGTAGGCATAGCCGGCCGCTCGCGTCATCCCGATCACGAGCGAGGCGAGGATGGCACCGCGGATGTTGCCGAGACCGCCGATGATGACGACGATGAAGCAGTCAATGATGATGCTGAAGCCCATTCCGAGCTCGATCGGCACCAACGGGGCAGTGATCGCGCCCCCGACGGCCGCAAGGCCCGCGCCCAGCGCGAAGACCCCCGTGCGCACCTTCGACACGTCGATGCCGAGCGCCTGCGCCATGTCGGAATCGGAACTCGCGGCGCGGATGACCATGCCCCATTTGCTACGGTCGAGCACCAGGAATAGGCCGATCGAGACCGCCGTCCCGAAAAGGATAACGAACACGCGATAGGAAGGAATCAGGCTGCCGAACATCTCGATCGGCTGCGAGAAGATTTCCGGCGTAGGCACCTGCTTGTAGTCGAGGCCCCAGACGATCTTCGTCACATCGTCGAAGACCAGGATAAAGCCGAATGTAAGCAGAAGCTGGTAGATATGATCGCGATCGTAGACACGCCGGAGCGTCAGCGTTTCCATCAGCGCGCCGACGGCGGCAACGACCAGCGGAGCGACTAGCAGACCGCCCCAGAAAGACCCCGTCGCCACGCCGACGCTATAGCAGACGTAGGCACCGAGCATATAGAGAGCGCCGTGGGCGAAATTGATGACGCCCAGCATCCCGAAGATCAGGGTAAGGCCTGCAGCCAGGAGAAACAGCAGGAAGCTGAGACTAAGACCGATAATGACAATGGACATTCGTTTGATTTCCGATCACGGGCATGGCGGTGAGCGGGCGAGAGGCCGGCGGCTTTGTCACCCCTACCGGCCGATTGAGCGGGCCATCAGCAGGCATCGAACAGCTTGTCGGCCGGGAAAACGTTCGTGATCTTCATGGTCAGCTCCGGCAACGGCGCCTCACCACGCACGACCTCACCCCACAGGCCGGCCTGGGCGGCCTGATGGTCGCATGGGCGCATTTCCTTGCGCCCCTCGAGCGAATTTTCCCGGACGCTGGTTTCGAAGGCATTCACCCACGCCTCGATGTCCCACTTGTCGGTCGATTCGACGACGTCCAGCCACCAGCTCAGGCCGTCATAGGCCTCGCCCGCGAAACTCGACGGGAAGCTGCCGTGGATGGCGCGGTATGCATCGACGAATTTCCCGTTCTGCGGATTGTCGATGCTGAAGTGGTAGCGCGCGCCCGACTGAACGCCCAGCGCCGCCGGTCCGGTCGCCGCGGCGAATGTTTCGTCCTGCAGCACGGGACCGAAGATTGTCTTGCTCTTGCCGAGACCGACCTGGCCCGCCTGCTTGACGAAGGTCACGCCGTCGTTGCCGGTGGCGACGACGATGATCCCCTCGGCATTTGTCTTCGCGATCTTGTCGATGATGACGGAATAGTCGCGGTTGCCGAGGGGGGCGAAATCGCCGCCGACAATTTCCACGCCGATGTTGGCAGCGAGCACCGAAAATTGTTCCCACGCTTCGCGGGTGGCCTGATAGTCGGCCGTCACACCGTAGATCTTCTTCAGCCCCGCCGTCTTCACGAACTCGACGCACATCCTGATTTCCATGCCGAGCGTATTGGACGTGCGGAAGGTGTAACGCGAGCCGTTACGCTTGGTGATCGCGTCATCGGCCGAAATGGTAACCAGAAGCGGCACCTTGCGCTGGTTGGCAAGGCTCTGCAGCGCGAGCGTCGAGGCCGATCCTACGGCACCGAAAATAGTCTGCGCGCCTCCGGCCAGCAGTCGGGTTGCCTTCTGCACCGCCGGTTGCGGCTTCGTTTCGTCATCCTCCCAACTGAAACGGATCGGCTTCCCCAGCACCTTTCCCCCTCGATGCGCGACGGCGAGCTCGGCCCCCTTGCGCATGTCGGTGCCGATCAACCCGTAGGGACCGGAAAACGCCAGGATCGCTGCAATATGGAATTCGTCCGGCTCTCTGGCGCGCAATATCTGCGCGGGAAATACACCCGCCAATGCGGTGGCGCCCGCCATTTTCAGTAATGTCCGACGTTTCATGTTCTTCCCTCTTGATGATGCAATGGAACCCGTCCTGGAACGAAAGTCACAGGCAGCCATCTGGTCCGGGAATAGCCCCGGAACAGCATTCAGATGTTGGAGATGAATTGCGTCGCACGATCCCGCACGAAGCATCCGTGATGTGGAATGCTGCCGATGCAAACGCGGTCCGCGCTAAAGCTCGCTGATTTGGTTAGAATCCCGATCGTCGCAAGAGAATTGGCATCACGCGGGATGCCCCGATCGCACAGGCTGCGGTCATTGCTGTCTCCTCCTCGGGTCCTCTGGAGGGACCCTTCATTGAGGAATACTCGCAAGCAAAATGTCGTTCGAGAATGTTCGCAACTGCCAACAATTTGACTTTAACTGCCACGATGCCGATAGTGAGAGCCCGGTCAGCAGGGAGACCTCCGACATGCAGGTAGACCGTCTCGATAGCATTCGGCTGCCCAATCAGAGCCTCCGGATCATGTGCGAGGTACTCATCGAATTCGGACTGGATCCCATTCCTCTGATTACCGCGGCGGGCATTGATCCGAACGTGCTCGACGACCCATGGAGCACGCTGAACGGACATCAGGAACTTCGCTTCGAGAGGTTCTTTTTGCAGACCACCGGTCACGTCGCAGGAGCAGCGTTCCACGCGGGCTTGCGCTACAGTCTCGTCACCTACGGACCGCTCGGGCTGGCCGTATTGGTTTCCGCAAACGTGACCGAAGGATTGCGCCTTTTCACCAAGATGCAGGCACTCGGCTATTCGATGCTGGAGTACCGGCTCGTGGAGCGGGACGGCATCGGCATCGCCTTCACGGCGAACGACCAGTTCACTCCGGCGGACATGCGTGAGTTCATGCATGAGCGTGCACTTGGCTCGGTGCCGACTTTCTTCTGGGACCTGCGACAGCAGCGATTGCCGCTGAAATACGTGGAGAGCCCCCTCGACCGTCCGAAGAACTGGATGAACCTTGACAGCCGCTGGGAGACCGAATTCATCTATCGGTCGTCCCGAACCGCCTTTCACTTCGAGGCCGGCGCGGGGGCATTGCCGCTCCCGATGACAAATCCGGTTCTCGCAGCCAGCTACCGTCGGCTTTGCGAGAACATGCTCGAAACCAGCCCCAATTTCGACGGCATCGTGAACGGGGTCTACCAGGTGCTGATGCAGTCACGGACCGAATTTCCCAGCGCGGTCGAGGTCGCTGGCAGGCTACATGTATCCGAGCGTACGCTGCATCGCCGCCTTGCTCAGTGCGGATCGAGTTACGGCGCAATCCTCGATAACGTGAGGCTGCGACGTGCGCGCGAGCTTCTGGAGGATTCGTCTCTTGCGATCGCCGCGATAGGCGAGAGACTAGGCTATGCGGAAACGGCGAGTTTTTCGCGCTTCTTCCGGCGTGTGGCCGGGGTTTCGCCTGCGACATACCGGAAGACGAGCCGCGGCATCTTTGCTTCCGCGCTTCCCATGCAGACTTGACGGCAAGCGCGCTGTAGCCGCCGCCGGCGCCGTTCCGTCTCTACCGGGAACCGGCGGAGACGCGGGCGGACAGGGCAGGCGGCGTTTCGCGCCGGACGTCCGTCTCCAACATCCGGCGGTAGGCGCCCGGCGCGCTGCCTGTCCAGGTCTTGAAGGCGCGCTGGAAAGCCGCGCAATCGGCGAATCCGAGCTCTGCCGCCAGCACCGAAAGCGGCTCCGTGCTGGTCACGAGCCGCATGATGGCGAGGTCGCGGCGTAGCTGGTCCTTCAGCATCTGGAATGACTTCCCCTCGGCATTCAGGCGTCGCTGAAGGGTGCTGACCGACATGTTGAGGCTCTTCGCCGCCGCCGGCAGGTCGGGCCAGACAGGACATGTTCGCTGCAGGAGGGCGTGGACCTGCGCGCCTGCCGTTCGTTCCCCGAGCCAGGGCAGCACCACGTTGGCAGGAGAGGACGCGAGGAACGCCTCGAGGTCGTTCGCGTCACGCCGCACGGGTCCGCGCAATGCCGCGCTATCGAGCCAGACCGCCGCAGTCGGTTGATCGAAGCGCACGGGCGCCCGGAAGATGTCGCCGTAAATGTCGGCATAGTCAGGCCGGGGAAAGCAGAAATCGAACCGGCTGGCGGGCAATCGCCCTCCCCGCAGCCACGCGAGCAGGCGCCAGCACACCCGCAGCAGCAGCTCGAAGAAGAAGTTGCGCGGCTGCGGCATGCCGGGTCGCGGGCACAGGACAAGGCCGGTGAGGGAATTGTCATGGACCACGGCGAAAGTCACGTCATCGATCAGCAGCCCGAAACCACGGCCGATGCGGTCGAGCGCCACGGCGAGGGACGGCGCGCTGGGCGCCGAGCGCGCCACGAGGGCGAACCCTCCCCGGCGCAGCGGCCGGGAGAGAAGGCCGAGGCACTCGTCGTCGAGCCGGTTCATCAGCGTCGTGAACAGCTTCACATACTGGTCGCCGGTCACGCGCGCGTCTTTCTCCGCCAGCAGACTGCGCGGGATGCCGGCCTCCTCGACGAGGACACCAAGCCAGCGGTCCTCTTGCTGGGCCGCGACGCCGGACAGCATGCCCGTTACGGCCGCGATCGGGACAGTAACGGGTGGATGCACGACACAGCGGTGACGCTGACGTGAGGAGGCGCGAAGTGACGCGTTTTGCAATCCAAACGACCTGACTGGCAATCGCCGCCTCCTACCCCACGCGTCATTATCCGCCAAGAACCGCAGCATGCAATGCCTGCGGAAGGAGGAAACATACGGTTCCCGCGACGAGCTCGAATGAGCCGGCTTCCCCGCCGGAGCTAACCCTCGTCGGGGAGGCATCCTTGCCGGCACGCTGTTGCGTCTGCCGGCATGACCGCACGCCGCCTGTTCCAGTGCGTCCTCCTTTCGCAGTCGAGCATGAACTGCGTACCCCGGGTCGACCGATTGAAACAGGAGTTGCACCGTGTCGCAAGATGTTTACGTGGCGGGGGTCGGCATGATCCCGTTCACCAAGCCAGGGGCCAACGCCCCCTATCCGCAGATGGCCGCCGAAGCCGTCCGGCATGCCCTCGCGGACGCCGAAATAGATTATGACAAGGTGCAGCAAGCCTATGCCGGCTATGTCTATGGCGACTCAACTGCCGGGCAGCGGGCGCTCTATGAAGTCGGGATGACGGGTATCCCCATCATCAACGTCAACAACAACTGCTCCACCGGATCGACGGCACTGTTCCTGGCACGTCAGGCCGTGGCGAGCGGTGCGGCGGATGTCGCGCTGGCGCTCGGCTTCGAGCACATGAGTTCCGGCGCGATCGGCAACACGTTCACGGACCGGCCGTCGCCGTTCGACCGCTTCGATACCGCGACCGACGAACTGGTGGGACACGGCGAGATACCGCTCGCCCTGCGCTACTTCGGAGGCGCCGGGATCGCCCACATGCAGCAGTATGGCACCCGCCTCGAAACCTTCGCTAAGGTGCGCGCCAAGGCGAGCCGCCATGCGGCCAACAATCCCCTCGCGCTGTTCCGCAAGGTGATGACGGAGGAGGAGGTACTGGCGTCCCCGACCATCTGGCCCGGTGTCCTGACGCGGCTGATGGCATGCCCGCCCACCTGCGGCGCCGCCGCTGCGGTCCTGTGTTCCGCCGGCGCCCTGCAGCGTCTCGGCCTCACGCCGCAGGTGCGCATCCGCGCTCAGGCGATGGAAACGGACCGGCCTGAGACCTTCGAGGCACGCGACATGCGGGAAGTCGTCGGTTACGGCATGGCCAAGGCGGCTGCGCGCAAAGTCTACGACGCCGCGGGCGTCGACCCGCGCGACATCAGGCTGGTCGAGCTGCACGACTGCTTCGCCCAGAACGAACTCATCAGCTATGAAGCTTTGGGGCTCTGCGCCGAGGGAGATGCAGAGAAATTCGTGGAGGACGGGGACAATACCTACGGCGGCCGCGTCGTTACCAATCCATCCGGCGGCCTGCTCTCCAAGGGCCACCCGCTCGGCGCGACTGGCCTTGCCCAGTGCACCGAACTTGTCCAGCAACTGCGCGGCCAGTCTGGCGTGCGGCAGGTGGATGATGCGCGCCTCGGTCTTCAGCACAATGTCGGCCTCGGCGGCGCCTGCGTCGTGACGCTCTACGAGCGCGTGTGAGACCGCCATGAACGCTTCCGCCACGAACATTTCCGCCACGAACACTTCCGGGATGACCGCTCCACAACCGATCGACCCCAAATGGATCGGCCATGAACTGCCGCCCTCCGTCCTGCCGATCGAGCGCACGCGCATCCGTTTTTTCGCCAAGGCCATCGGCGCCACCGATCCGATCTACACAGACGTGGGCGCCGCGCAGGCTGCGGGCTATCCCGACCTGGTCGCCCCGCCCACATTCCTCTTCGCGGCGGAACTCGATTCCGGCGCCATCGACAGCCTGCTTGATGACCTCGGCATCCCGCTCCCCAAGCTGCTCCACGGCGAGCAGGGCTTCACCTGGTACAAGTCCGTATGCGCGGGAGATACTGTCACCGTCCATTCGCGCATCACCGACATCTACGCGAAGAAGGGCGGCGCGCTTGAATTCGTCGTCAAGCAGTCCCGCGTCGTCGACCAGAACGACAAGCTTGTGGCCGAGCTACGCTCGATCCTCGTCGTGCGCCACTGAACCGGAGAGGACCGATCATGACGATACCCGATTTCGACGCCGTGCAAGTCGGCGACGCCCTGCCACCGCTTGATCTGCCGCCAGTGAGCCGCAAGACGCTCGCGCTTTTCGCCGGCGCATCCGGCGACCACAACGACGTTCACATTGACATCGAATACGCGCGCCGCGCCGGCATGCCAGACGTCTTCGCGCATGGCATGTTGGGGATGGCGTGGATCGGCCGGCTGCTCATCGGCTGGGCGCCGCAATCGAGCCTCCGGCGGCTCGACGTGCGCTTCCAGGCCATCACCCATCTCGGCAACGCCATCCGCTGCACGGGCCGCATCGTGGAGAAGCTGGAACACGATGGCGAAAGTTGCGTGCGCGTCGAGGTGGCGAGCGCCAATCAGTACGGACAAACCAAGATCGTCGGCGATGCGCTCATCGCCCTGCGCTGAGACCAACACTGGGGGAGGACATTCCATGACACGGAAACTCGAGGGCAAGATCGCCCTGATCAGCGGGTCTGGCCGCGGCATCGGCCGCGCCATCGCTCTCAAACTCGCCGCCGACGGTGCGCGCATCGTCGTCAACGACCTCGACGAGGCGCCCGCCGAGGAAACGGTGGCGGCCATCCGCGACGCCGGCGGCGAGGCGGTAGCCTGCCCCGGCAGCGTCACCGCGCCCGATTTCGCCGAACGCTTCGTCGGCACGGCGACGCAAACCTATGGCGGCCTCGACATCCTGGTGAACAACGCCGGCTACACATGGGACAACGTCATCCAGAAGATGTCCGACGAGCAGTGGTACGCCATGATCGACTGCCACCTGACGGCGCCGTTCCGCATCCTGCGCGCTGCCCAGCCGGTGATCCGTGCGTTGGCGAAGGCCGAGACGGAGGCGGGCCGGCGTATCGTGCGCAAGGTGGTCAATATCTCGTCGGTCGCCGGCCTCTTCGGCAATGCGGGTCAGATCAACTACTCGGCCGCGAAAGCCGGCATCACCGGTGTCACCAAGACGCTGGCCAAGGAATGGGGGCGGCTCAACGTCACCGTCAATTGCGTCGCTTACGGCCTCATCAGGACCCGCCTCACAGGCAACTCCGCCGACCAGGGCACGGAGCGCATCGACGGCCGCGACATCAAAGTGGGTGTCAACCCGGATCTGCTGGCAGCGATGGAGCGCACCATTCCGCTCGGCCGCGGCGGCACGCCCGAGGAGGCCGCGGGCGCGGTCTATCTCTTATGCATTCCGGAGTCGGATTACGTCAGCGGCGAGACCCTGCTGTGCTCCGGCGGCCTCACCGGCATCTGAAAGGAGACCATCGCATGCTGCCCCAACTCCACCGCCACCCCTGGATGGATGATTCCATCGAGGCGTTTCGCGGGCAAGTCCAGCGCTATGTCGCCAACGAGTTCTCCCCGCACCTCGATGGCTGGCGTCGTCAGGGCTTCATTCCCCGCGAGGTCTGGCGCGGCTTCGGCGCCATGGGCTTCCTGCTGCCGGAAATCGACGAGAACTACGGCGGCGCCGGCGCCTCTCCCGCCTACCAGCTCGTGGTGCAGGATGAACTGGCCCGCGCAGAAATGCCGGTCAATATTTCCGTGCACAGCATCGCCACCCACTATATCGCCGACTACGGCACCGAGGAGCAGAAAAAACGCTGGCTGCCCAGGCTCACCAGCGGGGAGATGCTGGCCGGTATAGCCATGACGGAACCCGGCTGCGGTTCCGATCTCAAGGCCATCAAAACCCGCGCGCGCCGTGATGGCGACCGTTATATCATCGACGGCGCCAAGACCTTCATCACCAACGGCCGCACCGGCAACCTGCTGATCGTGGTCGCCCGCACCGGCGAGGAAGGCAGCCGCGGTATCTCGCTTATCGTGCTCGAAACCGAGAACCTGCAGGGGTTCCACGTTGGTCGACTGCTGGAGAAGATCGGACAGCATGCTTCCGATACGGCCGAGCTGTCGTTCGAGAACGTCAACGTGCCGGTCGGGAATCTGCTCGGCGGCGAGGAAGGCCGGGGCTTCGCCCAGCTCATGGGGCAACTGCCCTACGAGCGCCTTCTCATCGCGGTGCCGGCGGCGGCGGCGATCGAGCGGGCGCTGGCGGTAACGCTGGAGTACACCAAGGAGCGCAAAGCATTCGGTAAGACGCTCTACGACCTCCAGAATACCCGCTTCGTACTGGCGGAAGTCGCGACGATCGCACACGTCGTGCGCACCTTCGTCAATGACTGCATCCAGCGCCTGGTCGACGGCAAGCTCGACGACGAAGCGGCCTATATGGCCAAGTGGTGGTGCACGGAACAGCAATGCAAGGTGATGGATGCCTGCCTGCAGCTCTTCGGAGGCTATGGCTACATCACCGAGTATCCCATCGCCCGGCTCTATGCGGACGCGCGGGTCCAGAAAATCTACGGAGGCGCGACGGAGGTCATGAAAGACCTGATCGCGCGCAAGCTGTGACAAGCGCTCTCGCATCGCCACTTCGCGGCATCGGCATCGTCGAGTTCGAGGGCCTCGGCCCCGGCCCGCTGGCGGGGCGGATTCTTGCTGACATGGGCGCCGACATCACATTGATCGTGCGCCCCGGCGCCGCCTCGACGACCGAAAAAGACGACACCGACCTGCTTCGTCGCGGCAAGCGGGTGGAAACGCTCGATCTCAAATCCCCGGACGGGCGCGCAAGGGCGCGGGCACTGGTGGAAGAAGCCGACGGCCTGATCGAAGGCTTCCGGCCTGGCGTGATGGAACGTCTTGGCCTCGGCCCCTCCGACTTCGCGTCCGGCAATCCGCACCTCGTTTACGGGCGCATAACCGGCTGGGGACAGGATGGACCCTTGGCACAGACTGCCGGGCACGACCTCAACTACGTTGCCCTGACCGGTCTCCTCCCCCTCTCTTCCCGCGACGGCGCAGCGCCGATCGTTCCACCGACCATAGTGGGGGATGCTTCGGGCGCGCTCGGCCTGGCTTTCGGCATGGTCGCGGCGCTGCTCGACGTGGGTCGCGGCGCCTCTGGACGGGTGGTCGACGCTGCGATCGTCGACATCGTCGCCATGCTCGGCACGTTGGTGCAATGGCTAAAGGCGAACGGACAGCTCGCAGCCGGACGGCCAAGCGCCTTCCACGATTCGCCGTTCTACGATGTCTATCCCTGCGCCGACGGCTTCATCACTGTTGGCGCTCTGGAGCCGCAGTTCTACGCGCTGCTTCTGGAACGGCTCGGATTGACCGATGTCGACCCCGCCGCCCAGTACGACACCGCGCAATGGCCTGCGCTGAAAGCGCGCATGGCGGCGCTCTTCGCCGGTCGCACGCGGGCGGAATGGTCCCTCCTGCTGGAAGGCGGCGACGTCTGCTTCGCTCCGGTGCTGAACCATGACGAGGCGGCGCGACATCCTCATATCGTTTCGCGCCGCGCTTGCGCATCTGACGGGAATGGAGTGGTCCGGCCGCTTGCGGCCCCGCGTTTTCGTCCGCTCGATGACAATGCGCCCAAGGATATACTAGGCCCACAAAGCCACGACAGTGATTAAAGGCCGATACATTTACCGGAGACAAGAAAAATGACCAAAGCGAAACGCCCATACCGGATCATCCAGGGCTGCCCCTCCACCATGGGCGACGATTACCAGCTCAACACCACGTCCCTGATCCGGCACACTGCCAGGACCCATCCCGAGCAGGAGATCGTCTATCGCAACGGGGACGGCGGTTGGGACCGCTACACCTACGATGCATGCTACCGGCGTATCAAGCGCGGCGCCAATGCGCTCGCGGGCATCGGCGTCACCCCGGGCGACCGCGTCGGCGTGCTCGACTGGAACACCCGCCGCCATTTCGAGCTTTACTACTCGGTTCCCGGCCTCGGCGCCGTCATGCTCCAGCTCAACCAGCGGCTTGGCCCGGAAGACCTCGCCTATGTCGTCACGCATAGCGACACACGCTTCATCGCCGTCGACGAAAGCCTGCTGCCGATCGCCGAGACGCTGGCCCCCCTCGCCCCAAACGTCAGGGGATGGATCGTGATGAGCGACAAGCCGCTTGCCGAGATCACGACCAGTCTTTCTCCCGTCTACCACTACGAAGATCTGTTGGCCAACGCAGACGAAGCGATCGAATGGCCGATGATCGACGAGCGCTCCGCCTGGGGCGCCTGCTACACCACGGGAACGACGGGCAGGCCCAAAGGCGTCTACTACTCACACAGGTCTGTCTACCTTCACGCCATGATGCTGGCGACGACGCTCGAAATGACTCTCGACGACTGCACGATGCTGATCACACCGATGTTCCACGGGCAATGTTGGGGCCTGCCGCAGGCGGCGACCTTCACCGCCAACAAGATCGTGCTGCCGGGCCGCTACGTCATGGAGGACACCGCGCCGCTGACGGATGCGATGATCGCAGAAGGCGTGACCGTGACCAACGGCGCCCCTGCCATCTTCCTGCCCATGCTGCGCTATATCGAAACGCTGCCGGAAAAGCCCGACCTCAGGCGTCTGCGCATGCTTTCCGGCGCCACAGAGCCGCCATTGTCGATGATGCGCGGCTTCCACGAGCTGACAGGCGCGGAGATCGTGCATGCTTACGGCGCAACGGAAACGTCACCCATCATCGCCCTGAACCGGTTCAAGCCCTCCGTGAAGCGGCGTCTCAGTGCCGAGGAACGCTGGAACCTCAAGCGCAAGCAAGGACTGATGGCCCCGGGTGTTGACTTCCTGATCCTGGACGCGGACAACCGCGCCCTTCCCCACGACGGCGTCACAGTTGGTGAAATCTGTGTGCGCGGTCCCTGGATCACCGCCCGTTACCACGACATGCCGGATGACGGAGACCGTTTCATCGACGGTTACTGGCGCAGCGGCGACGTCGGCACGATCGATCCCGACGGTTACGTGAAGGTCACGGACCGCATCAAGGATGTCGTGAAGTCGGGCGGCGAATGGATATCGTCGATCGACATGGAAAACGCCCTGGTTGGGCACCCGGCGGTGCTCGAGGCCGCGGTGATCGGCGTCCAGCACCCTAAATGGCAGGAGCGGCCACTGGCGCTCGTGGTGCTCAAACCGGGGGAGGAAGCGAGCGCCGAAGACTTGCGGGAACACCTTCTGGGCAGCTTTGCAAAATGGCAGTTGCCGGACGAGATCCTGTTCCTCGACAGGATTCCGCGCACCAGTGTGGGCAAGTTCGATAAAAAGGTGATCCGGACGGTCTACGCCGATCGCTATACGGCCGATCCGGCGCAGAAGGGTTGACCCACACGGTCCGCATCGCGTCGAGATGCGTCTCTCCAACTGTAAACAACGCCGTAAAGCCGGAACCGCCCTCACATCGGATCCCTGCCGGTCAGCGGGTGGTTCCGCAGGGCTGTCATGAAATGCTGCATCGGGCGGGTCGGGGTCCAGCGGGCGCGCGACGCTGCGGCGAGCGGCATGGGTTCGCCGAGTTCGAAAGGCAGGATCGCGAAATGCTTCCGGAACGTCCGGGTTTCCGCGTAATCGGCGCTGACGATGCCGATCGCATCCGTCGAGGCCACGATGCCGGCCACCAGCGGATAGTTCTCGAGAATATGCACCTGCTGCATCACCGACCCCTTCTGCGGATCGAGTAGCCCGAACACACGCTCCATGTAGACACGGACAGCTTGTGCGCGAGACAACCGGCCACTGATAACGCCGACGCCATTTCCTCTCGACGCAAGGGCGTCAGTCGGGCATTCTTGTGTATGTTCATTCGGAGCGATCCTGGAAAACTGAGGTGTGGTAACTCCAGTCTCCGAAATCCGCTCCGAATGGACAACCTCCTGAAAGCTCACAGCTAGCTTGGTAGCCGCTGGACTTTGGTGCACAAGCGAGCATAATGTCGTGCTAACAGTAACGGGGTCGCTGAAGCGCCCCCTGCCGCTGAAGCTCACGGCCGGCCCGGATAGCGGGCTTTCGTCAGTACAGGCGCTGGATGATCCGGTGGCTGTACTGACGGAGAGCCAACATGGCATTGATCAACACCATCACATCCGCCCTTGCAAATGACGAAGATGCTGTTCCGGATGGCGGGCGGGTCTTGCAGAAACAAGCGGAAGCAAGCCTGAAAACCAGGCAAAAAACCGGGCACGAGAGAAACCCGGAAACCATCGCATCGGCAGCGGGGAAGTCGGCCCCCATGAAGGCCGAGCCCGAGAAGCGGAGCCCAGCCCCTCGAACGAGCGTCGCTCAAGGGCAAGGAATAGCCGTTGCCACAGCGGTGAATTCTAACCGGGCCAGATGGCCCCACAGGGCCACTACCCCCGCCCAAAAAAAGACCGATATCGTCCTTAAAAAACTGCGTCTGGCGAGGGGCGTGACGATCGCCCAGCTTGCCGAGGCCACAGGCTGGCAGCTCCATTCGGTGCGTGGCTTCTTGTCGGGAACGGTCAAGAAGAAGCTCGGCCTGAGGCTGATCTCCGATACCGGTAGGGACGGCATCCGCCGATACCGAATCGACGACGGCGGCACAAGCGGCAAGGCCGGGTGATCCTCATGAGAAAGATTTTTGCGCTGGACGAGGAGGTCGGCGCGATCGGCGACCTCTCGCGGGAGGAACTGGCTGCACGTTGGATCAAGGCCCATGGCCATCCGCCACCCGTCGGCGTGCGGAACGCTCTTCTGATCCACTCGGCGACGTGGCATCTGCAGGCAAGGTGGCTGGGTGGTTTCAAGCCTGAGACGAGGCGACGTTTGAAGGAGGCGATGCGGCAACGTGAAGAGCGGATCGCAGGAAAGAAGGAAGGCGCCGCAGGCCCGATCGATGATGCCGATCTTGGTCCGACCGATGTGCTGCCGCTGGTAACCAGCCTGGAGATCACCACCCGGAAACGCCAGATCCTGCGCCCCGGTGCCCGGTTGTTGCGTGAGTGGAATGGCCGCACTCACATCGTCGACGTCATCGAAAATGGTTTCGTCCATGAGGCGAAGATCTATCGTTCGCTGACGGCGATCGCCCGTGCGATAACCGGCACGCATTGGTCCGGGCCGAGGTTCTTCGGGTTATGAGGGGAAATGGCACAACGAGGAGCCCCGCCAGTAGTAGCGGCAGGAACAACACCAATGGAAATGGCTCCCCCCGCTCATCGCAGCCCCGACAGCGCTGCGCGATCTATACCCGCAAATCGAGCGAGGAAGGGCTCGATCAGGAGTTCAACTCGCTCGATGCCCAGCACGAAGCCTGCGCCGCCTTCATCGCCTCGCAATCCGGCCTCGGCTGGAAGCTGGTCCCCGACCGCTATGATGATGGCGGTATCTCGGGCGGCACGATGGAACGACCGTCCTTGCAGCGCCTGCTACAGAACATCCGGGAGCGGAAGGTCGACGTCGTGGTGGTCTACAAGATCGACCGGCTCACCCGCTCGCTGATGGATTTCGCCAGGATCGTCGAGATTTTTGACGCGAGCGGCGTCTCCTTCGTTTCCGTCACCCAGCAGTTCAACACCACCACGTCCATGGGCAGGCTGACGCTCAACGTCCTGCTCTCCTTCGCCCAGTTCGAACGCGAGGTAACGGCGGAGCGCATCCGCGACAAGATCGCCGCCTCGCGCAGGAAGGGCATCTGGATGGGTGGTACGGTACCGCTCGGTTATCGCGTCGAGAACCGCAAGCTGATCGTCGATGAGGGCGGGGCAGAAAAGGTGCGGCATCTGTTCAGCCGCTATCTCGAACTGGGATCGGTGGTGGAACTTGCCAAGGAGGTCGATGGTCAGGGCGACAAGCTCGCTCCGCAACACGCACCCATGAGCAGGGGCCGGCTCCATCGGTTGCTGTCGAACCCAGTCTATATCGGCAAGGCACGCTATCATGGCGAGGTCTATGAGGGAGAGCACGAGGGGATCATCGATCCGGCCATGTTCGAGGCGGCACAACCCCTGCTCGCAGACAAGTCCCGGAAAAGAAAATACCGATCATACAGCCTGGACATCCATCTGCTGACCGGTCTCGTGGTCGATGACACCGGCGACGGGCTCGGTCCGACCCACGCCTATAATCACGGCAAGCGCTACCGTTATTATGTCTCGCGTCGTCTCAGGCACGATCCGTCCAGCAAGGAAGGGAGCTGGCGCATCGCGGCCGGCGAACTGGAAGGGATTGTCCTGAGGCAGGCCTGTGAAATTTTGCTGGATCGAACCCTGATTGCAATCTGGTTGCAGGAGTACGCTGTCCCCGCCGATCGCATCGAGGGGGCATTGTCGGCCGCTTCGGCAATGGCAGCCGCCCTGCAGAACGATGCGGTGTCTGAACCGCGGAAGAAGATTCTCCATGCGCTTTTCCGAAGGATCGCGCTTTCGCCCCACAAGATCAGCTTCGAGGTCCGTAAACAGACGCTGGTCAGCCACCTGCTTGCGTCGACGGGTCGGGAACCCGTCGACTGTCGGGATCAACTATCCCAAGATCCGACAACCGAAGATGCGGCGGAAACATGCGTGATCGATCGGCCGGTTGCGATCAAGCGGCGGGGACTGGAGGCGCGCATCGTCATCAACGGAACCGCGCGGGAACCTGAGGCGTCGCTGATCGATTTGCTGGCGCGCGCCCATCTCTATCTCGCCCGGCTCACGGATGGCTCGGTATCATCGATTGTGGAACTGGCGCGTGAGCTCGGCGTTTATCGTGCCGACATCAGCCGTATCCTGCCCCTCGCCTTCCTGTCGCCGGCGATCACCGATGCGATTCTGACTGGGCGTCAACCGGCAGACCTCACCGCCCGCACCCTGGCGCGGTCCATCGATGTCCCGTATCTCTGGTCGGAACAGGCCGACACGCTCGGAATGTAAACGAAGGCATCGGCCGAATCAGTCGGCTCGCCCGACGCCCGGCACCCATAATCGATCCCTCCGGACAGCCCGCTACATCCCGGCGATCACCTAGCATCGTGTGGCAGGCCAAGTGGTCACGGAAATGGCCCGGCAGAGACGGAGCCTGAGGAGAGGGTGGAAACAGGGCAGGAAGGCCCCGCAACGGCCACCCGGGCAGAGACTGTCCCGGCTAACCTGCGGAAATGTCGTATCCTTTGGAAACCGGATACGAAAAACCCCGCCGGAGCGGGGTAACTGGTGGAGCTGATGAGATTCGAACTCACGACCTCTGCAGTGCGATTGCAGCGCTCTCCCAACTGAGCTACAGCCCCAATGGATGGGCGTTGTATGATCCCGTTCGTCCGCTGTCAATCGCCTGTCCGCTTCCATCCGCGTGATTTTGCACATTTGCCCGCCAGCCTCCGGCATCGGCCGTCCGGCCGGGAACGGCGGCGGATTTCCGGGAGCCGGAGAGGCCGCGCCTGCCGCTTCTTCTCTGGCTCTTGCCCGCGATGACAGATATATAGGTCGGACGATATCCCTTCCCGTCAGTCCTTGCGGTTTCAGGAGACGACATGCAATCGGTGCTCGACGTCGTTCAGCTTGTGCTGAACCTCTACACGTACGTCATTATCGCCAGCGCCATCTTCAGTTGGCTGATCGCCTTCGACGTCGTGAACACCCGCAACCGCTTCGTCCACTCCGTCGTCAGCTTTCTGTATCAGGCGACCGAACCGCTGCTGCGGCCGATTCGCAACCTGCTGCCGAACCTTGGCGGCATCGACATCTCGCCGGTGATCCTGCTGCTGCTGGTGTTCTTCCTGCAAAGCTTCATCGAGCGCTATCTGCGGCCGGCCCTGCCCTGATTCGCAACCCGGTTCCCACTGGCAACTCCCTAATGGACGCATCGGACGACAAAGCTTTGCCATGGCGGATCATCGACGGCGGCGCGACCGTCGCCGTGCGGCTGACGCCAAGAGGCGGCCGCGACGCCATCGACGGGCCGGGAGAGCTCTCCGACGGCCGCAAGGTGCTCCTCGCGCGCGTGCGGCAGGCCCCCGAGGACGGCGCCGCCAACGCGGCGCTGCTCAAACTGCTCGCCAAGAGCGCCGGGATTCCGGCCTCGGCCGCCGAAATTGTGTCCGGCCACACATCGCGCATCAAGATCGTGCGGCTCAACGGCGACGGTCCCGGCATCGTCGGCGCCCTCGCCGCTCACGCGGATCTCGCCCACGCCGCGCCCGCGCCCCGCGGCAGAAAACACTGAAGGCAGGAAACACTGAGACAAGAAAGGCCGGGACAGGCGCGGCCGCGCCGTTCGCCCTCCCCTGGCTGTCGCGAAGCGGCGCGGCGCATACCCCTCGCCCGGCCAGGGCAGATGACAACTCCCAAAATTTGTCACCAGCGATTCGCTCCATTCCGTTGCTAACCTGCTACGGATTAGATACGAAGCATTGCAACTTCGAGTAGCTCTAGACTATCGAGTTTGCGCCAGCCCGTGTCCGGTTCGCTCCATCCGGGAGCCATGGCGGCGGGACAGGGCGACAATGCATGGCGATCATGGAGGAGACCAGGATCATGGCCGAGGCGAAAGCCCCCGCGCGCGCAGCGGAACGACCGCTGTCGCCTCACCTGCAGATTTACAGCCTGACATGGACGATGGCCATGTCAGTGGTGCACCGGGCGACGGGCATCGCGCTCTATGCCGGAACGCTGCTTCTGGTCTACTGGCTGGTTTCCCTCGCCGCGGGTCCCGAGGCTTTCGCCACGGCGCGCGAGGTCTTCGGCTCGGTGGTCGGGCGCGTCGTGCTGTTCGGCTACACCTGGGCGCTGCTGCACCACATGGCCGGCGGCATCCGGCACTTCGTCTGGGATCTCGGCTACGGCTATGAACCCAAGATACGCTTCGCGCTGGCGCGCGGCACGCTGATCGCCTCCCTCATCCTCACCGTGCTGGTCTGGGTGATCGGCCTGAGCGTCGGCTGACCGGGGACAGGAGGAGATCGACATGGGCCAGTTTCATTTCTCCATTCGCACGCCGGTCAAGGCCGTCCGCGGCCTCGGGTCCGCGAAGTCCGGCACGGAGCATTTCTGGCGCCAGCGCCTCACCGCCATCGCGCTGGTGCCGCTCGCGCTCGCCTTCGTCGCCATCGTGATCTGCGCCTCGACGCGCGACTACGAGGCGGCCCGCACGCTCGTCTCCCATCCGCTGACGGCGATCGTCCTGCTGCTGTTCGTCGTCACCGGCACGATCCACGCCAAGATCGGGGCGCAGGTCATCATCGAGGATTATATCCATCACGAGGGGATCAAGGTTCTGGCGGTGATCGCCAACGTCCTGTTCACGGCGGTGGTGGCGGTCGCCGCGGTGTTCGCCGTTCTCAAGATTTCGTTCGGGGTGTAATGATGGCCACGCTTTCCTCTCCTGCCGCGATCGGCAACGCCTATCCGATCACCGACCACACGTTCGATGTGGTGGTGGTCGGCGCCGGGGGTGCTGGCCTGCGCGCCACTGTCGGCTGTTCCCAGGCGGGCCTGCGCACGGCCTGCGTCACCAAGGTGTTCCCCACCCGCTCGCACACGGTCGCGGCGCAAGGCGGCATCTCCGCCTCGCTCGGCAATATGGGCGAGGACAACTGGCAATGGCACATGTACGACACCGTCAAGGGGTCGGACTGGCTCGGCGACCAGGACGCCATCGAATATCTGGTGCGCAACGCCCCCGCCGCCGTCTACGAGCTGGAGCACTGGGGCGTGCCCTTCTCGCGCACCGAGGAAGGCAAGATCTACCAGCGCCCGTTCGGCGGCATGACGACGCATTTCGGCAAGGGCACGGCCCAGCGCACCTGCGCGGCCGCCGACCGCACCGGCCACGCCATGCTGCACACCCTCTACGGCCAGGCGGTGAAGCACGACACCGAGTTCTTCATCGAATATTTCGCCATCGACCTCATCGTGGACGAGGAAGGGCGCGTGCGCGGCGTCGTGGCGCTCAAGCTCGACGACGGCACCATCCACCGCTTCCGGGCCCAGCTCGTGATCCTCGCCACCGGCGGCTACGGCCGCACGTACTTCTCGGCCACCTCGGCCCACACCTGCACGGGCGACGGCAACGCCATGGTGCTGCGCGCCGGCCTGCCGCTACAGGACATGGAGTTCGTGCAGTTCCACCCCACCGGCATCTACGGCGCCGGCTGCCTCATCACCGAGGGCGCGCGCGGCGAAGGCGGCTATCTCACCAACTCCGAGGGCGAGCGCTTCATGGAGCGCTACGCGCCCTCCGCCAAGGATCTCGCCTCGCGCGACGTCGTGTCGCGCTCGATGACGATCGAGATCCGCGAGGGCCGGGGCGTGGGCAAGAACAAGGACCACATCTACCTGCACCTCGACCACCTCGACCCGGCGATCCTGGCCGAGCGCCTGCCCGGCATCTCCGAATCGGCGCATATCTTCGCCGGCGTCGACGTGACGAAGGAGCCGATCCCGGTGCTGCCGACGGTGCACTACAACATGGGCGGCATCCCGACCAACTTCCACGGCGAGGTGGTCACCAAGCGCGGCGGCGATCCCGATTCGGTCGTGCCCGGCCTGATGGCGCTGGGCGAAGCGGCCTGCGTGTCGGTGCACGGCGCGAACCGCCTCGGCTCGAACTCGCTGATCGACCTCGTGGTGTTCGGCCGCGCCGCCGGCCTCCGGGCGGCCGAGATCGTCAGGGCGGGCGAGAAGCAGCCGGAACTGCCGAAGGATTCGGCCGATCTCGCCCTGTCGCGGCTCGACCGCTTCCGCAACGCCGCGGGCGGCACGCCGACGGCGAAGCTGCGCCTCAACATGCAGCGCACCATGCAGTCGAACTGCGCCGTGTTCCGCACCGGCGAGGTGCTGGCCGAGGGCGTCAAGCTCATTCACGACGTGTGGTCGTCGGCCTCCGACATCGCCGTCACCGACCGGTCGCTGATCTGGAATTCGGACCTCGTCGAGACGCTGGAGTTCGATAACCTCATCACCCAGGCCGTAGTGACCATGGAAAGCGCGCTCAACCGCCTGGAGAGCCGCGGCGCCCACGCGCGCGAGGACTATCCCGACCGCGACGACGTGAACTGGATGAAGCACACGCTGTCGTGGCTCGACACCCATTCCCACCAGGTGACGCTCGATTATCGGCCGGTGCACACCTACACGATGTCGAACGAGATCCAGTACATCGAGCCCAAGGCGCGCGTTTATTGATAGGCGCGCGCTGACCGGGGCGCGCGTCCGCCGGGGCGCGTGTCTGTCGAGGCTCGCTTTTAATGATGCGGCCCGAGCGGCTTAGCGGAGAGAGTTAAAGACAATGGCTGAGTTCAGGCTTCCGAAAAACTCCCGGGTGACGTCGGGCAAGGTTTGGCCTGCCCCTCAGGGCGCCACGCGGACCACGCTGTTCAACATCTACCGCTACGATCCCGACACGGGCGACAATCCGCGCCTCGACAGCTACCATGTCGATCGTGACGACTGCGGGCCGATGGTGCTCGATGCGCTGATCTGGATCAAGAACATCGTCGATCCGACGCTGACTTTCCGCCGCTCCTGCCGCGAGGGCATCTGCGGCTCGTGCGCCATGAACATCTCGGGCACCAACACGCTGGCCTGCACGCGCGGCATCGACGAGGTGGAGAAGAACGGCATCGTCAACATCTATCCCCTGCCGCACATGCCGGTGGTGAAGGATCTGGTGCCCGACCTGACGCGCTTCTACGCGCAGCACGCCTCGGTGGAGCCGTGGCTGCACACCGTGACGCCCGCGCCCGAGAAGGAATGGCGCCAGAGCCACGAGGACCGGCAGAAGCTCGACGGCCTCTACGAGTGCATCCTGTGCGCCTGCTGCTCGACGTCGTGCCCGAGCTACTGGTGGAACGGCGACCGCTATCTCGGCCCCGCCGCGCTGCTGCAGGCGTATCGCTGGCTGATCGACAGCCGCGACGAATCGACCGGCGAGCGGCTCGACGACCTGGAAGATCCCTTCCGCCTCTATCGCTGCCACACCATCATGAACTGCGCCAACGCCTGCCCGAAGGGCCTCAACCCGGCGAAGGCGATTGCCGAAATCAAGCAGATGATGGTCGCGCGGCAGGTGTGACCGCCGACTGCCCGGCCGATATCCCGATCACGCTCGATAATGGCGCGTTCTGTTGCAGGAATGCGCCATTATCGATTCACTTGGATTGACCGGATCACATTCTTCTCCAGTTTTGTTAATGTTCGTGACACACAATGCTGCTCAGGATGAGGTGGGACGGAAGCCACCCGTCTTCCCGGCGTGTGCGTGATGGTGAGGAATCAATATGGCCCGAGGGATTGAATCAGCGGGGAGCGTGCCCGGTTTTGCCTGTGGCCCCGATGTTGTCGCGCGGATCTTCCGGCTTGTCCGGTCGCAGTCGGCCGTCAGGGCGCTGCTGGCCATTCCACCCATGCTGGCGCTGGCCGCGTGCGCCGATTCGGCACGCTTCGCCTCCGGCGGCCCGTATGGGGCGGTGCCCTACGGCAGCCCGCGCGTCATCGCCGCGCCGGTGGACGATATCGTCCCCGCGCCTTCCAACCGGCCGTCCTCGGCGGTGATCTCCGCGCCGCTGCCGCCTGCGCCGGGCACCGTGGTCGCGCCGGAAACGCAGCTGCCCGGTGCGCCCGGCGATCCCTCTGCAGACCTGTCGCTCGGGCAGGATCCCGATGCCGCGCTCGCGGGGACGACGCCCGGCCAGGTGGCCGCGCTGCCGCCGGCAACGCCCCCCGCGGCGGCCCCGCCGCCGGCCGTCGCCCCGACGCGCACCTCCATGACCGGAAGCTGGCGGGCAAGCGAAGCCGCCGGCAGCTCCTGCCGGGTGACGCTGTCCAGCTCGCCCTCGCTCGATCTCTACAGGGCGTCGTCCAGCGGCTGCTCGTCGCAGGATCTGCAGAGCGTCAACGCGTGGGATCTGCGCGGCAACGAGGTCTATCTCTATGCGCGCGGCAACGTGGTGGCGCGGCTGCGCGGCGGCGGCGGCAACTTCAATGGCGTGCTGGCCAAGTCCGGCGCACCCGTCAGCCTGTCGCGCTGATCCGCCGCATCGAACCAAAAAGTGTGCGCACTTTTTGGAAAAATTTGATGCGTAGGCAAAGAGATTGCGGACCGTTCAGCCTCTCACACGGCGCGCCCGGAACGCCTGTAGCGTGTTGCGCAGCAGGCAGGCGATGGTCATGGGGCCGACGCCGCCGGGCACGGGCGTGATCGCGCCGGCGACCGTACGCGCTTCCTCGAAGGCGACGTCGCCGACGAGGCGGCCCTTCGCCGCGCCCGGCTCCGGCGGCAGGCGGTTGATGCCCACATCGATGACGGTCGCGCCCGGCTTGATCCAGTCGCCGCGCACGAGCTCCGGCCGCCCCACGGCCGCCACCACGATATCCGCCCCGCGCACCACCGCAGGCAGGTCGCGCGTGCGCGAGTGGGCGATGGTGACGGTGGCGTTCTGTTGCAGCAGCAATTGCGCCACCGGCTTGCCGACGATGTTGGAGCGCCCTACCACCACCGCGGAGAGCCCCGTGAGATCCCGATGCACGCTCTGCAGCAGCAGCAGCGAGCCGAGCGGCGTGCACGCCACCAGCCCCGGCAGGCCGATCAGCAAACGGCCGGCATTGACGGGATGGAACCCGTCGACGTCCTTGGCCGGATCGATGGCCTCGATGACGCGGTTGGGGTCGATATGGCCGGGCAGCGGCAGCTGCACGAGAATGCCGTCGACGGCCTCATCGGCGTTGAGGCGCGCGATCAGGGCGAGCAGTTCGGCCTCGGACGCGTCGGCAGGCAGGCGGTGCTCGAAGGAGCGCATGCCGACCGCAACCGTCTGGCGGGCCTTGGAGCCGACATAGACCTCGCTCGCGGGGTCGTTGCCGACGAGCACGACCGCAAGCCCCGGCTCCAGGCCGGTGCGGGCGGCGATCTCGGCCACCTCTGCGGCGATGGTGTTGCGCAGGCGCTCTGCAATGGCCTTGCCGTCGATGATCTGGGCGCTCATTTGGCTTAATCCTTGAACACGACTGTCTTGCGGCCGTTGAGGATGACCCGGCCGTCGAGATGCCACGCCAGGGCGCGCGAGAGCACGCGCCGTTCGATGTCGCGGCCCTTGCGCACCAGCGCGTCGGGCGTGTCGTGATGGGTCACGCGCTCCACATCCTGCTCGATGATCGGACCCTCGTCGAGATCGCCGGTGACGTAATGGGCGGTCGCGCCGATGAGCTTCACGCCGCGCTCGTGCGCCTGATGATAGGGCTTCGCGCCCTTGAAGCCGGGCAGGAAGGAATGGTGGATGTTGATGCAGCGCCCCGCGAGCCGCGCCGCCAGCTCCGGCGAGAGGATCTGCATGTAGCGCGCCAGGATCACGAGATCGACCCGGCGCTCCTCGATGATGGTCCAGAGCTGCGCCTCCTGCGCGGCCTTGGTGTCCCTCGTCACCGGCAGGTAATCGAAGGGGATGCCATCGAAGTCGTGGTGCTGGTAGGTCTCGCGCGGATAGTTGGCCGCGATGCCGGCGATCGTCATGTTCAATTCGCCGATGCGCCAGCGATAGAGAATATCGGCGAGGCAATGGTCGAAGCGCGATACGAGGACGAGCACCCTGAGCGGCTGCGACACCGGGCGCATGAACCAGTCCATGCCGAACGCGTCCGCCACGGCGGCGAAACGCCCGCGCAGGGTCTCCAGATCGCCGCCGTTGACGAAATTGAACCCGATGCGGGCGAAGAATTTGCCGGTTTCGACGTCGTCGTGCTGGTGCGCTTCCTGGATATTGCCACCGCCCTCGAACAGGCAGCGCGCCACCGCCGCGACGATGCCGGGGCGGTTGCGGCAGGAGAGTGAAAGAAAATATCGTTCGTCCGGCATACGATACTCCCGTCCGCACGATGCGCCTGCCAGCGCGTGGAACGGACCCTGTTCTGGCGTCACTTGACGATGCTGCGATGCGGTTAGCACCTTTTCGCCCGATTCCCTAGAGCAGTTTGCGCCTCACTGCCGATGGGCCTGCGCATCGCAAAAAAGCCGGCCCCGCGAGGAGCCGGCTGTCATTGCGCGTGCCACCGCAAGTACTGTCGGAACGACCGGCGCTCCCAATACTGCCGCGTTGCTTACTTCTTGCCGAAGCTGATGCCGGCGAACTTGTTGTTGAAGCGCGAGACGCGGCCACCACGATCGAGGAGCTGCTGCGAGCCGCCGGTCCAGGCCGGGTGGCTCGACGGATCGATGTCGAGGTTCAGCGTGCCGTTCGGCTTGCCGTAGGTCGAGCGGGTGACGTACTTGGAGCCGTTCGTCAGCACCACCTCGATGAAGTGGTAGTCGGGATGGATGTCTTGTTTCGGCATGGCGCGGTCCTCGGATAAAGTCTCCGTCGAGGCCAGCCGGTGATCAGGCGACCTTTGACGACTATCGATGGTGAAAGTGAATCCGCGTTCCTATAGCGCAGGTCGGCCGGCGACACAAGCCGTCAGTTGCGGCGGCCGGCCGCGCCCGTGCGGGGCGAAGCGACACCTCGTCGCAGATTATAACGATTGCAGCGAACGGCTTGCGCTCCGCCGCCGACGCCCATATAGCCAACGCAGAATCATTGACGGGACGGGAGCTTTCAGGAGTGCGAACCGAAGCGCAAGCGGAATCGGCGGCAGCAGCCGGCTTTCCCGCCACGGACGGGCCGGCGAAGGGCGCCGGCGGCCAGAAGGCAGGCGATCAGAAGGCAGGCAGCCCGGAGCATGCGGGACACTCCACCGGGCAAGCGCTGCGCATCCTGCTGCCCTTCGCCTGGCGCTATCGCGGCCGCGTCGTCGCCGCGCTCGTCGCCCTCCTGGTCGCGGCGGGCGCCACCCTGGCGCTGCCGCTCGCCGTGCGCCGCGTCATCGACTACGGCTTCTCCGGTCTCGATACCTGGCTGATCAACGCCTATTTCCTCATGCTGGCCGTGGTGGTCGGCGTGCTCGCGCTGGCGAGCGCGACGCGGTACTATTTCGTCACCACGCTGGGCGAGCGGGTGGTGGCGGATCTGCGGACGGCGACCTTCCGGCATCTCGTCACCCTCGATCAGACGTTCTACGATACGGCACGCACCGGCGAGCTGACGTCGCGGCTCGCCGCCGACACCACCCAGATCAAGTCGGCCTTCGGCTCCAGCATTTCGCAGGCGCTGCGCAATCTGGTGATCTTCATCGGCGCGAGCGCCATGATGGTGATCACGAGCCCGCCCCTGTCGGCGCTGGTGCTCGCCGCCATTCCGCTGATCGTACTGCCGCTGGTGTTTTCGGGCCGGGGCGTGCGCAAACGCTCCCGCGCGGCGCAGGACACGCTCGCCGCCGCCACCGCCTACGCCACCGAGGCGATCGGCGCGGTGCGCACCATGCAGGCCTTCAACGCCGAAGCCCAGGCGACGGGGCATTTCCGCGATGCCGCCGAAGAGGCCTACGTCGCGGCGCGCCTCTCCGCGCGTGCGCGGGCGGCGCTGACGGCGGTCGCCCTCTTCCTCGTCGGCGCCAGCATCGTGGCCGTGCTGTGGTACGGGGCGCAGGCGGTGCTTGCCGGCGAGATGACCGGCGGCAGGCTGTCCCAGTTCGTGCTCTACGCGGTGCTCGCCGCCTCGTCGCTCGGCGAGCTCAGCCAGGTCTGGGGCGAGGTGTCGCAGACCGCGGGCGCGGCCGGACGGCTCAGCGAGATCCTCGCCACGCGCTCCGGGGTGGTCTCCCCCGCCGCGCCGCAGCCGCTGCCCGAGCCGCCGCTCGCCACGGTGGCGCTGGATCGCGTGCGCTTCGCCTATCCGACGCGGCCCGAAACCGCGGCGCTCGACGGCGTGGACATCCACGTGGCGCGCGGCGAACGGGTGGCGCTGGTCGGCCCCTCGGGCGCCGGCAAGAGCACCGTGTTCCAGCTTTTGCAACGGTTTTACGATCCACTGCAGGGCCGCGTGCTGATCGACCGCGTCGACGCGCGCGAGGCCGATCTTGCCGCCCTGCGCCGGCGATTCGCCATCGTGCCGCAGGATCCCGTGATCTTCGGCGCGAGCGTCGCCGACAACATCCGCTACGGTGCTCCGGAGGCGGATTTCGCGCGCATCGAGACCGCGGCGCGCCAGGCGGCGGCGCACGATTTCATCGCCGCCCTGCCGCAAGGATACGATACGCTCGTGGGCGAGCGCGGCGTGACGCTTTCCGGCGGGCAACGCCAGCGGCTCGCCATCGCCCGCGCCATCCTGCGCGACGCGCCGGTGCTGCTGCTCGACGAGGCGACGTCGGCGCTCGACGCCGAGAGCGAGCGGCTGGTGCAGGCCGCGCTCGACCGCCTGATGCAGGGCCGCACCACGCTGGTCATCGCCCATCGTCTCGCCACGGTCCTGTCCGCGGATCGCATCCTTGTGATGGATCGCGGCCGCATCGTGGAGGAAGGCACCCACGCCACGCTCGTGGCGGACGGCGGCCTCTATGCCCGCCTCGCCCGGCTCCAGTTCGGCGCGGCCGGGGAGCAGGCGCGCGCGTTCCCGCCCGCCGACCTGCCGGCGGCGCGGCAAGGCTGAGCGGACACGCGCTTTTGAATTTTCGCGGAAAGGCGATATACCCCCTCTTGCGATCGTCGGACAGTTAAGGCATCCGGTGTAGGGCAGGCGCAAGCGGCGCGGCGCCGCCTCCCCTGCGCACACAGTCGGTCGCACGGGTGATGGCGTCCCGAGGGGCGAGCAACGGAGGTCGATATCGTGGTCATGACGGCGCCTCGCGCGGACGGACCGGCGAAAGCCGGCGGAATCGACGCCCTCGTCTCCCTCGTCGCCGACGACATGGAGCGGGTGAACAGCTTCATCCTCTCGCGCACGGGCTCCGACGTCGCGCTGATCCCCGAGGTCGCCAGTCACCTTATATCTTCCGGCGGCAAGCGGCTGCGGCCGATGCTCACCCTCGCCTTCGCCCAGCTGTCGGGCTACAGCGGCGATGGCAGCGTGCGGCTTGCGGCGAGCGTCGAGTTCATGCACACGGCGACGCTGCTGCACGACGACGTCGTGGACGAGAGCGACATGCGCCGGGGCAAGCTCGCGGCGCGCATGCTGTGGGGCAACGAGGCGAGCGTGCTCGTCGGCGATTTCCTGCTCGGCCAGGCGTTCAAGATGATGGTCGAGGTCGGCTCGCTCGCCGCGCTCGAGGTGCTCGCCAGCGCCGCCGCCGTCATCGCCGAGGGCGAGGTGTGGCAATTGTCGGCGGCCAAGGATCTCACCACCGACGAGGAGGCCTATCTCGGCGTCGTGCGGGCGAAGACGGCGGCGCTGTTCGCGGCCGCCGCCGAGGTCGGCCCCATCCTCGCCGGGCTCGGCGAGCGCGAGCGCCTGGCGGCGCGCACCTACGGCAACGCGCTCGGCATCGCCTTCCAGCTCGTGGACGACGCGCTCGATTACGGCGGCGCGGCGGAACTCCTCGGCAAGAACGTCGGCGACGATTTTCGCGAGGGCAAGATCACGCTGCCCATCGTGCTCGCCCTGCGCCAGGCCGATGACAGGGAGCGCGCGTTCTGGTCCCGCACGCTGGAGCGGGGCGAGATCACCGACGGCGATCTCGCGACCGCGATCGGCATTCTGCGCGCCCACGACACGCTGGAAGCGACCCTGCGGCGCGCCCGCCACTACGGCGACCACGCCGTCGACGCGCTGGAAGCCTTCCCCGACGGCGCCATGAAACGCGCGCTCGTCGACGCGGTGGCCTTCTGCATCGCCCGGGCCTACTGAACCGCTTCCCCTGCCCGCCATTGCCCCTTATCCGGCCCTTCATGCCGGCCCCTCATCCCGGAATCACACCAAGTGGACCTGCTCGGCGACGTACAACCGTTGACCGTCGCCGTGCTCGCGATCGTGGGCCTTCTCGCCGGCTTCATCGATTCGATCGCCGGCGGCGGCGGCCTGCTCACGGTGCCGGCGCTGCTGTCGTGCGGGCTCGATCCGCTGTCGGCGCTTGCCACCAACAAGCTGCAGGGCACCTTCGGTTCCTGCTCCGCCGTGGCGGCCTACGGGCGGGCGCGCCTGATCGACTGGCGCAAGGCGTGGCCGATGGCGGTCGCTGCCTTCGCCGGATCGGTGGGCGGTGCGGCGCTGATCGCCGTCCTGCCGACCGGGGTGCTGGCCACGGTCATGCCGGTGTTGCTGATTCTGGTGGCGATCTACTTCGCCGCAGCGCCGCGCATCAGCGCCGAGGCGCGGCCGGCGCGCGTCTCCACGCGCGTGTTCACGGCGACCGCCGTGGGCGTCGGCTTCTATGACGGCTGCTTCGGCCCGGGAACCGGCTCCTTCTTCATGATCGGCTTCGTCGTGCTGCTCGGTTTCCCGCTCATGCAGGCCACCGGCCATACCAAGCTGCTCAACTTCGCCAGCAATGCCGGCGGGCTGCTGTTCTTCTGGCTGACGGGCGGCGTGCATGTGCTCATCGGCCTGTCCATGGGGATCGGCCAGTACATCGGCGCGCAGCTCGGGGCGCGGGTCGCGCTGCGCCGCGGCGCCAGGATCATCCGGCCCCTGCTCGTCGTCGTGTGCTGCGCCATGGCGGTGCGGCTGCTGCTCGATCCGGCCAACCCGCTGCATGTCGTGACGGCGCGGCTGATAGGGCATTGACGAGCGGCCGGATAGGCACTATAAGCGCGCCTTCATAAGCGTTCCGCCCGGCGAGGATTCGCGCTTGCGGCTGCGCGGCAGAGATCTTAACCCGGTTTACAACCAAGCCGATGCCGATCGCGCGGTCCGTTTCCGTGTGGCGCGCAGGTCGGACTGACAAGAGGACACCATGGCAAATACTGCGTCCGCGAAGAAGGCGGTGCGTAAAATCGCTCTCAGGACTGCCATCAACAAGTCGCGCAAGAGCCGCGTGCGGACTTTCGTGCGCAAGGTGGAGACCGCCATCGGCACCGGCGACCACGCCACCGCGCTGGCTGCTCTGCGCCTGGCCGAGCCCGAGCTCATCCGCGCCGCGCAGAAGGGTGTGCTGCACAAGAACACTGCTTCCCGCAAGGTGTCCCGCTTGGCAAGCCGGGTGAAGGCGCTGCAGGCCTGATCCTTCTTCCCCGCGTTGCCAATTGTCCGAGCCCGGCCCACGGCCGGGCTTTTTCGTTGCCCCGTGCGCCCGACGCCGGAGCACCGAACGGGCGAGGCCGCGCGAGTCGCGCCTGCAGTCATTTCAAAAATGTATGCGGCCTTCTCTGTCCGGAATTACGACAATACATAGAGATAGATTGACATGACTTGACGTCGAATGACCGCTCCGCTTGCGCCCGGCGGCGCGCGAAACCCGAGACTTGACAACGACAAAAAGCTGAAAGCCGCTTTTCGCGTTCCGGGTCGATGCCGCTGTCGATTCTCGCAGTTTTCGCCCTCGGTGTTGCCCAAAATCGGCTTGACAAGGGGTTCCCGCGGGCTAGTCCAAGCCATCGGAATGGCCTCGCCGACCGCGCAGACAATCCATCGGCAAAACAAACTGTTAGGGGGCAAAGGTCTCACGCGGTCGCGAATCTGCCCCGCTCCGGGGGAAAAATCTGCGACTCCGGCGGGCAAAATGTGCAAAACAAAATATGCTGGCAAAAAAGATCCAATGAAAAATCACTCCGATTCAACAAGACGTTGTCGCGCGCGCCCGGCGGGGATCCCCGCCGCCGAATCGGCGGGCCTTGCGATTCATCGGCTCGCGCCGGTTTTGCACAGTTGCATACGACCGGAGAGTTGAAGTAAGGTTAGTTTGCCTTCGGGACAACTTTGCCTCTCCAAATCAGGAGGTTGGTAGCCAAAGCTTTCGCTCGCTCGGAAGTGGAGGCATTCGAATGATGAATAATCATTCGAATAGATCCAATCTACTGTGAAGGTTTATTCGGATGTATAACGTGCAGTGTATGCGTATTTGTGAGTGCGAGGTGCTTAGTAGTATAAATTAACATACAAACACTTGCGCATAGATGTGTCTAATACGCTACTGGTTCTGCATGTTCGCCTCATTCTCCACAGGCTGCAGATCTTATCAGCGGGCCCGGTTCGGTCTGCGGCCCCGGCTTATTGTCGTAACCTTCGGGGGCCGGCGGTGAGATAGGCAAGGCGTCCGGCACGCACTCCCGGTCCGGGAGAATGCGGCAGGCTCAGCGTAGGCGTTTGCGTGAAACCGTGTCTGGTGCGTGGCGATATCCCGCAAGGGCTGGTGCGCGGCGATGATTTTTGCTGCTCCGCACCTCGCGGGATGGGCGCAGCGATGTGGTATATATATTGTGGTCGGTGCGACCGACCGGCGGGAAGGCGACGGCCAGCGGGCCGATGCGGGGAAATCCTGGGCGCTTCACGTGCCCGGGTGGAATTTCGGGTACTTCGGGTGCCCGGTCGCGTATGATGCGCGACCGCGACGACAGGCGAAAGCCGGCTGCGTCCCGATCCCATGGGGGCTTAAGGACGCGGCACCATATAAATAGGCAAGACAATTGCGGCACGCCCGGCGGCAGCGGCGGGCCCACGACTAAAGGCGGAGCGTCGAGACCATGTTTAAAGCTGATGACAGCGCGAAATATGCCAAGGCCCACCAGAACGGCGACAACGCCGCCCCCTTCAGCGCTTTGGATGCTCTGTCATGTTCGGAGGGAGAGGACGCCGCCGAAGCCGAACACACACCCGAGGCGGCCTGGCCGCGCGTCAAGCGACGCCTGCGCGCCGAGCTCGGCGAGGACGTGTTCGCAAGCTGGTTCGGCAGGCTCGAGCTCGAATCCGTCAGCCGTCAGACCGCTCACATGACGGTCCCGACGCGCTTTCTGAAAAGCTGGATCGAATCGCATTACGCCGACCGGGTGCTGCAGCTCTACCGCGCCGAGTATCCGAAGCTCCTGCGCGTGACCATCGGCGTGCGCGACACCGTCGGGCGCGAGGGCGCCGCCGTTCCCGCGGCGCAGGCCCGCAACGTCGAGCCGCTGCGCCCGGCAGCCCCCGCTTCGGCCCAGCGCGGCCCGGCGCCGCAGCAGCCGGCCTCCCGCACCGCTCCCGCGCCGGCGGGCGCTGCAAGTCAGGCTGCGGCGACCGACCTCAGCGGCAATCCGCTCGACAGCCGCCTGACGTTCGAGAGCTTCATCATCGGCAGTTCGAACGCCCTCGCCCATGCGGCGGCGGAGCGGGTCGCGCGCCATACCGCGGGCCCTGCCCTCTACAACCCGCTCTATCTCCACGCCGGCGTCGGGCTCGGCAAGACGCACCTGCTGCAAGCCATCGCGCACGAGGCGCAGGTTCACGGCAAGCGCATCATCTACCTGACGGCCGACCGCTTCATGTACGGCTTCGTCGCGGCCCTGAAGGCGCAGACCGCGCTGGCGTTCAAGGAAAAGCTGCGCGGCATCGATCTTCTGATCATCGACGACGTGCAGTTCCTGCAGGGCAAGTCGATCCAGCAGGAATTCGGCCACACCATCAATGCGCTGATCGACGCCGGGCGCCAGATCGTCGTCGCCGCCGACAGGCCGCCGTCCGAGCTCGACGCGCTCGACGAGCGGGTATCCTCGCGGCTCGCCGGCGGGCTCGTCGTCGAGGTGAGCTCGCTCGACGAGGACCTGCGCGCGCGCATTCTCGCCGCGCGCATCGAGACGGTGCAGGCGGTCAATCCCACGTTCCAGGTGCCGCCGGCGGTCGTCTCCTACGTGGCGCGGGTCATCGCCACCAACGGGCGCGACCTCGATGGCGCCGTCAACCGCCTGCTGGCGCACACGACCCTGACCGGCACCATGCTGACGCTGGAGACGGCGGAGGTGGCCATCCGCGACCTCATCCGCACGCGCGAGCCGCGCCGGGTGAAGATCGAGGATATCCAGAAGCTTGTGGCGAGCCGCTACAACGTTTCGCGAGCGGATATCCTGTCCGAGCGGCGCACCGCCGCGGTGGTGAAGCCGCGTCAGATCGCCATGTATCTGTCCAAGATCCTGACGCTGCGCTCGTTGCCCGAGATCGGCCGCCGTTTCGGCGGACGCGATCACACCACGGTGCTGCATGCGGTGCGCAAGATCGAAAAGACCATCGCCGACGACGTGACGCTGAAGGAAGAGATCGAGCTTCTCAAGCGCATGCTGCAGGAGTGACGCTCGGCAATGACCGCCGGGACCGGCCGTCAAGAACAAAGCGGTCTGTATTATTGTTGTTGAGGTGTTTGTTCTGCAGCCCACTCCCGTTTCTATTGCCTTCCGCACCTCGCGCTCAATTTGATGACCAAGTTGAGCGGGAGTTGCTGTAGTGCTTGCCGGAACGGCGCTTCACCGCCGGGTGAGCCGGATATCTCCGGCGCGCCGGAAGTCTCGGGCGGAAGTCTCTGGAAAGCGTCGCACCGGGCCGTTTCGCCTCTTGCGTCCAGGCGCTGGAAACGCCATTGTTCCCTCCCCGCCCGCGCCGCTGGCGTCCTGGTAACGCACCCTGGTGCCGAGCCTTGTTGCCGCGCGGGACGGCGGGCAGTCCGGCGTGCAAGTTGAATGGAAGTGTCGATGAAGGTCACCGTCGAGCGGGCAGCGCTCCTCAAATCGCTCGGCCATGTCCACCGGGTCGTGGAACGGCGCAATACGATTCCAATCCTGTCGAATGTGCTGTTGCGCGCCGAGGGCGGTGCCCTGCTGCTGCGCGCGACCGATCTCGACCTCGAAGTTACCGAGACGCTCGCGGCCGATGTGGCGCAGGACGGCGCCACCACGGTGCCAGCCTATGTGATCTACGACATCATCCGCAAGCTGCCCGACGGGGCGCAGATCGCGCTCGAGAGCGCGCAGGAGGGGGCGCAGGTCGTCATCCGCGCCGGGCGCTCGCGCTTCACGCTGCAGACGCTGCCCGAGAGCGATTTCCCCGACCTTGCGGCCGACGAGCTGCCGCATGTGTTCGCCATCAATGCGGCGGAGCTCAAGAAGCTCATCGACAAGACGCAGTTCGCGATCTCCACCGAGGAGACCCGCTACTATCTGAACGGCATCTACTTTCATGCGTTCGACGCCGGCGGCACGCCGAAGCTGCGGGCGGTCGCCACCGACGGCCACCGCCTCGCCCGGGTCGAGACCGATGCGCCCGCCGGCGCCCGGGACATTCCCGGCGTGATCGTGCCGCGCAAGGCTGTCGCCGAGATCCAGAAGCTGCTCGACGGCATCGAGGGCGGTGTGCAGGTCGAGCTGTCGTCGAGCAAGATCCGCCTCACCGCCGGCACCGTGGTGCTGACCTCGAAACTGATCGACGGCACCTTTCCGGACTATCAGCGGGTCATCCCCCAGAACAACGACAAGCGCCTCGTCGTCGAGCGCGCCGAGTTCGCCACCGCCGTCGATCGCGTGTCGACCATCTCGTCCGAGCGCGGGCGGGCGGTGAAGCTGTCGCTGACGGACGGCCGGCTGACGCTCTCCGTCACCAATCCCGATTCGGGCAGCGCGACGGAGGAGATCGAGGTCGAGTACGACTCGGAGGCGCTCGATATCGGCTTCAATGCGCGCTACCTGCTCGACATCGCCGGCCAGCTCGACGGCGACACCGCGCTGCTGCTGCTGGCCGACCCCGGCTCCCCTACCCTCGTGCAGGACCGCGAGGGCGCGGATGCGCTCTACGTCCTGATGCCCATGCGTGTTTGATGAGACGCGCGTTTGAAGCGTGTTTGACGTGTGTCTGATGCCTCTCCCGCCCCGCGACGGGTCACGCGCCTGGCGCTGACCGACTTCCGCAGCTATGCCGCGCTCGATCTCGGGCTCGATGCGCCGATCGTCGCCTTCGTGGGCGAGAACGGTGCGGGCAAGACCAACCTGCTCGAGGCGCTGTCGCTGTTCACGCCGGGGCGGGGACTGCGCCGCGCGCCCTTCACCGAGATGGCGCGCACCGGCGGCAGCGGCGGTTTCGCCGTCGCCGTGACGCTTGATGCCGCGACCGGCGGCGCGCGGCTCGGTACCGGCCTCGACCCGGCCTCGGCTTCGCGAAGGTGCCGGATCGACGGCGCGCCTGTTTCCTCGCCTTCCGCCTTTGCCGAATATCTGCGCGTGGTGTGGCTGACGCCCGCCCTCGACGGCCTGTTCACCGGGCCGGCGGGCGACCGGCGCCGGTTCCTCGACCGCATGGTGCTCGCCATCGATCCCGCGCACGGCGCGCGCACCAACGCCTTCGAGCGCGCGCTCGCGTCGCGCAACCGCGTGCTCGATGAGGGGCCCGGCGATACGCGCTGGCTCGATTCGATCGAGCAGGAAGTGGCCGAACTCGGCGTCGCGGTCGCCGCCGCGCGGCTCGACGCGGTCGCGCGGCTGCAGGCGCTGATCGACGCCGGACACGACCGTGCCTCGCCCTTTCCCGCCGCCCGCAGCACGCTGGAGGGCGCGCTGGAGCGCGATCTCGCCACGCTTCCCGCCGTCGATGTCGAGGACCGCTTCCGCCGCCTGCTGCGCGAGAGCCGGGCGCGCGACCGCGCCGCAGGCAGGGCGCTCAACGGTCCGCAGACGAGCGATCTCGTCGTGCAGCATGCGGAAAAGGGCATCCCGGCCGCCCGCTGCTCCACCGGCGAGCAGAAGGCGCTGCTGATCGGCCTCGTGCTCGCCCACGCGCGGCTCGTGGCGGCGATGAGCGCCATCGCGCCCCTCGTCCTGCTCGACGAGGTCGCGGCGCATCTCGATCCGCGCCGCCGCGAGGCGCTGTTTTCGGCGCTCGGCGGCATCGGCAGCCAGATCTTCATGACCGGCGCCGACCCTGCGTTATTCACCAACCTGCCCGCCGCCGCGCTCACTTGCCTGGTGACACCGGGACACGCTATGCAGAGAGCGGTCTGATTTGGAGCCGCCCGATTGGCGGCAGCGCGTGGCGGCGCGCCAAGCCTTCCAGCCCCCTTAGAGCAATTTGCTCTATTTCTTTGTTTGTGCATCAAGTTCATCCAAAATCGGTACCCATTTTCTGGTTTGATGCAATAGCTTGCAGGAGTTGCCCGTGCCCGGCATCGACATCGCGGCCCTCGTCCTCTTCGCCGGCGCGCTCGCCATTGCGGCAGCCGTTCCGGGCCCTGCGGTCGCGGCCATCGTGGCGCGCGTGCTGGCGCGGGGTACGCGGGGGCTTGGCCCCTTCATCCTCGGCATCATCCTCAGCGACGTCATCTGGCTGACGCTGGCCGTCACCGGCCTTGCGGTGCTGGCGCAGACGTTCCACGGCGTGTTCGTGGTCATCAAATATCTCGGCGCGGCCTATCTGCTGTGGCTGGCGTGGCGGTTCTGGACCGCGCCCGCAGCCACCATCACCGCCGCGCCGCTCGACGTGCGCGAAGGCGGCCTGCCGGCCTTGTTCGGGGGGCTTTTCGTCGGCCTCGCCAATCCCAAGGCGATGATGTTCTACCTCGCGCTGCTGCCGGGCTTCATTCCGCTCAACGCCGTGACGCTCCTCACCTATGCCGAGCTCGCGGCCGTGACGTTCACCGTGCTGACGGTGATCTTTTCCGGCTACGTGATCGCCGCGGCGCGGGCGCGCCGCCTGCTGACGAGCCCGCGCTCCCTCGCCCTCCTCAACCGGGCGACGGCCGCGGTGATGGCGGGCGCCGCCGTCGCGGTGGCGTCGCGCTCATGAAGGTGGCCGGACTGGCAGGCGCGAATGCCGCGCCCCTCAAGCCGGTGCGCCCGGACGTCGCCAGGCGTGCGCGTTCGGTGTTGAAATCCGTCTTCGGCTACGACGACTTCCGCCCCGGGCAGGACGAGGTCATCGCCGCCGTGCTCAACGGCGAGGACGTCTTCGCGGTGATGCCGACCGGCAGCGGCAAGTCGATGTGCTACCAGTTGCCGGCCCTCACCGACGACGGCGGGCTGACCCTCGTCGTCTCGCCGCTTGTCGCGCTGATGCGCGATCAGGTCGGCCAGTTGCGCGCCCTGGGCGCGGCCGCCGCCACCATCAATTCCGCCAACGGCGACGACGAGAACCGCGATGCCTGGCGTGCCATGCGCCGGGGCGAGCTCAGGCTGCTGTTCGTCTCGCCGGAAAAGCTCGCCAGCGACAACCTGCTCGCGGCGCTGCGCGAATGCGGCATCCGCCGGCTCGCCATCGACGAGGCGCACTGCGTGTCGCAATGGGGGCACGACTTCCGGCCCGACTACCGCAACCTCAAGGCGGTGCGCGAAGGGCTCGGCTCGCCGCAGACCATCGCGCTCACCGCCACCGCCGACCGCGCCACCCGCGCCGACATCGTGCAGCAGCTCTTCCCGCGCGAGCCGCGCATCGTCGTGCACAGCTTCGACCGCCCCAACCTCGACCTGCGCTTCGCGGTGAAGGACCGCCCGGCGGCGCAGATCGCCGAATTCGTCGCCTCCCACGGCGGCGCCAGCGGCATCGTCTACGCGAGCGCGCGCAAGCGCACGGAGGAGCTTGCCGAAAGCCTCTCGCAGCGCGGCATCCGCGCGCTCGCCTATCACGCCGGGCTCGACCAGGCGGTGCGCGGCAAGCGGCAGGACCTTTTCCTGCAGGAGAACGACGTCGTCATGGTGGCCACCGTGGCTTTCGGCATGGGCATCAACAAGCCGGACGTGCGCTTCGTCGCGCATGCCGACATGCCCGGCACGGTCGAGGGCTATTATCAGGAGATCGGCCGCGCCGGCCGTGATGGCCTGCCAGCGTGGACGCTCACCCTCTACGGCGCCTCCGACATGGCGCTGCGACGGCGCCAGATCGACGAGAAGGACGTGGACGACGAGCGCCGGCGCATCGAGCACCGCAAGCTCAACGCCATGATCGAGCTGTGCGAGAGCGCCACCTGTCGCCGGCAGGCGCTGCTCGCCTATTTCGGCGAGGCGTCGGAACCCTGCGGCAGCTGCGACCTGTGCCGCGGCGGGGTGAGCCTCTACGATGCAACGATCGACGCGCAGAAGGTGCTCTCGGCCATCGCCCGCACCGGCCAGCGCTTCGGCGCCGCGCATATCGCCGACATCCTCACCGGCACGCTGAACGACGCGATCTCGCGCCTCGGCCACGACCGGCTGAAGACCTTCGGCGTCGGCAAGGACAAGTCGAAGCGCGCCTGGAGCACCGTCATCCGGCAGTTGTTCGCGGCCGGCGCGGTGGCCGAGACGGGCGACCAGTACAGCGGCTACCGGCTGACGGACAGGGGCGAGGACATCCTGTTCGGCCGCGAGCGGCTGACGCTGCGCACCGTCCCGGAGGAGCCGAAGCGCCGGCGCGAGAGCCCGCGCACGGAAGCCGCAAGCGACCTGACAGCCGAGGAGAACGCCCTGTTCCAGCATCTGCGCGCGGTGCGGCTGGAGCTCGCGCGGGCGGAGCAGGTCGCGGCCTATATCGTGTTCCCCGACCGCACGCTGATCGACATGGCACGCCTCAAGCCGACCGACCTCTATGCCATGCGCATGGTGCAGGGCGTCGGCGAGGCGAAGCTCGAGCGCTATGGCCAGATCTTCGCGGACGCGGTGGCGGCGTTCCTGCGCGAGCACGACGCCGGCGGCTCCTGACACGGCGGGCGGGCGAGGAAACGCACCGCCGTCATTCCGTTTTCGCATCGCCGTTGTCCGGCAGTGCGTCGAGCGCGGCGATGATCGTCCGCAGCGCCGCCAGATAGGCGTTGCGCTCCGCTTCGCCGAGATCGGCGAGCGCCGCCGCGTTGACGCTCGCGATCGCCTCGCGCACCGCCTGCACCTTCTCCATCGCCGCCGGGGTGAGCGAGATGAGGGCGCTGCGCCTGTCCTCGGGATCTGGCCGGCGCTCGATCAGGCCGTCCCGCTCCATCCTCGACAACGTCGCCGCCATCGTCGGCTGCTCGATGGCCGCCGCGCGCGCCAGCGCCTTCTGCGGCAGGGCCTCGCCGTTTCCCAAAGCGAAGAAGACCGGCAATTGCCCCGACGAAAGGCCGGCCGCCCTCAACTTGCGATCAATGGCCCTGGCGAACAGCCGGGCCGCCCAGTTGGTCATGTAACCGGCGGAAAGGGAACGATCGAAAGACATATAGCTTGCTATCAAGTTTCATTGCATGATATATAGTGTGCTATACAGAATGCGGTTGCAAGGAGCAATCCATGAAGATCCGACCGATACTGCGCGTTATCCACATTGCCGCAGGGGTGGCGGCCTTCTTTTTCATCCTGCGCTTTCTCGGACAGACGGCGTGGGCGGAATTCGGCGGCCAGGCCGGCGAGATCGCGGCGGCGAAGGGCTGGATCGTCTCCCGCCTGCCCGCGCTCATCGCCGCGCTGGCCGTCGTCGGCGCAACGGGCTTCCTTCTCGCCGGCCGTCAGCCGAGGGGCCTTGCGGCGGCCAAGCTGCGGCGCATGCAGGTCATCGCGCCGAACGGGCTGCTGATACTGATGCCGGCCGCGCTGTTCCTGAACTGGAAAGCCGGCGCCCATGCCTTCGATACGGCTTTCGTCGCCGTGCAATCCGTCGAGATCGCGGCCGGTCTCGTCAACCTCGCGCTCGTCGGGCTGAATATCCGCGACGGGTTGCGAATGCGGGGGCGCTTGCCGGCCTGATGCCGCTAGCCGAGGAAAGGCTAGCCCAGCAGAGCCTGCTTCAGCTTCGCGAAGGCCCGCGCCCGGTGCGACAGGCCGTGCTTCTCCTCCGCCGTCATCTCGCCGAAGGTGACGGCGCGGCCGTCCGGCCGGAAGATCGGATCGTAGCCGAACCCCCTGTCGCCGCGCGGCGGGAACACCAGCGTGCCGAACACGCGGCCCTCGAACAGCTCCTCGTGCCCGTCCGGCCATGCGACGACCAGCGCCGACACGAAATGCGCCCGCCGGGCCACGTCATCGAGGGCGCCGCGCGCCGCCAGTTCCCGTTCGACGCGCGCCATCGCGCCGGCGAAGTCCTTGCCCGGGCCGCCCCAGCGGGCCGAAAAAATGCCGGGCGCGCCGTCCAGCGCGTCGACGCACAGGCCCGAATCGTCGGCGAACGCCGGCAGGCCGCAGGCCTGCGCCGCCGCATGCGCCTTCAGCGCTGCATTCTCGGCGAAGGTGGTGCCGGTCTCCTCCGGCTCCGGCAGATCGAGCTCGCCCGCCGATACCGCCTCCACCGCATGGGGCGCGAGCAGCTCGCGCAGCTCCCTGAGCTTGCCGGGGTTGTGCGAGGCGACCACGAGCCGCCCTTCGAGCTTGCGCGCCATCACGCCACCGCCAGTTTCTGCAGGTCGACGAGCCGCGACGTCCCCGCCCGCGCGAGCGCCAGCAGCCGCAGCAGTTCCTCTTCCGAGAAGGGCGCGCCCTCGGCGGTGCCCTGCACCTCGATGATGCCCCCCGCTCCCGTCAGCACGAAATTGGCGTCGGTCTCGGCGGACGAATCCTCGGCATAGTCGAGGTCGAGCACCGGCGTGCCCTGATAGATGCCGCACGATACGGCGGCGACGTGGTCCTTGAGCGCCTTCTTCGACAACATGGCGCGCGCCTGCATCCACGCGAGGCAATCGTGCAGCGCCACCCATGCGCCGGTGATGGCGGCCGTGCGCGTGCCGCCGTCGGCCTGCAGCACGTCGCAATCGATGACGATCTGGCGCTCGCCGATGGCGGCGAGGTCGACGACGGCGCGCAGGCTGCGCCCGATCAGGCGCTGGATCTCCTGCGTGCGGCCGGAGGGCTTGCCGGACGTGACCTCGCGGCGGGTGCGCTCAAGCGTGGCGCGCGGCAGCATGGCGTATTCGGCGGTGACCCATCCCCGCCCCTGCCCACGCAGCCACGGCGGCGGGCGGTCCTCCAGCGAGGCGGTGCACAGCACATGGGTCTCGCCGAACCGCACGAGGCAGGAGCCCTCGGCATAGCGCGCGACGGCGCGCTCCAGCGTGACATTGCGCAGCTCGTCGGGCGCGCGCTTCGAGGGACGGATGGTGCTCACGGTCTGGTCCTTGGCATGATGATCGACACTGCCGGGGCTTGTAGCACTTCGCGCGCCGGCGGCAAATGTCGACCGTCGCCGGCGCCGAGGAATCAAACTGCGCGCGAAATCAAACTGCGCGCGACGCAGCCCGCGCGTCGCACCCGCCCGGCGGCCGATGCGCGGCGAGCGGCCGATCGCCCAGTCAATCGCACGTTACGATTCCGCCTGAAATTTTCACAGATAATTGACTCCATGAACAAATAATATATAGATAGCCATGTGTTAACAAACTGCTTGGCTTTTACTCGGCGCTCTGCTTCGCCAGTGGTGATTTTTTCTGGCGTTTTGGCGCTCGTATCGATTTGTAAGCCTGCCGCGCCGGCATGCTTGCTTTCAGGGTGGAGCGCGTCATATGGTCGGCAAGTCTGAGACCGTTTCCCGCCGCCTGCAGCGCCGGCTTTCCCGCCTCGCGGTGCTCGGCAGAGCCGCCGGCGTGGGACTGGTCTTCGCCGCCGCCGTGTCGTCGCCGGCAGCCCTTGCCCAGACGCTGCCGACCGGCGCGCAGGTCCTCGGCGGACAGGCCGCCGTCGCCGGCGACGGACCGCACCTCGATGTGCGCCAGTCCACGCCCGCCGCCATCATCTCCTGGCAAACCTTCTCCATCGGCGGGGCCAACAGCGTCCGTTTCGACAACGGCGCCGGCGCGACACTGAACCGCGTGCGCGGCAACGTCGCCTCGCAGATCGACGGATCGCTCACCGCGACAGGCTCGCTCTATCTCGTCAACCCGGCCGGCGTCGCCGTCGGGCCGACGGGCCGCATCGAGACCGGCGGCTCCTTCCTCGGCTCGACGCTCGACCTCGCCGACGAGGAGTTCGCCAAGGCCGCGAAGGGCGAGACCTACACGCTGAAGGGCGACAGCGCCGCCTCGGTGGTGAACGCCGGCAGGATCGGCTCCCTCGGCGGCGACGTGGCACTGGTGGGGCGCACTGTGGAGAACACCGGCGACATCGACGCGCCCCGGGGCACGGCGGCGCTGGCGGCCGGCACGGAAGTGCTGGTGCAGGACCGGGCGCTCGACGGCGGGCGCTTCGTGGTGAAGGCGGGCCGGCAAGGAAGCAACTCGGGCACGAGCGCGCGCAACAGCGGCAGCATCAGGGCGGCGGAGGTGGAGCTGCGCGCCAACGGCGGCAACGTCTACGCGCTGGCGGGCAACCGCAAGGGCGTGATCGTGGCGACAGGCACCGCGACGCGGGGCGGACGCGTGTTCCTGACGGCGGGCGACGCCGGCGCCGTGGAGGTGACGCAGCGCGTGGCTGCCCGCAAGGCGGACGCCAATGCAGCGAGGCCCCCGCGCGGCGGAGAGATCCGCGTCGCGGGCAGGAACGTCAAGGTCGCGGCGACGCTCGACGCGAGCGGCAGGGCTCCTTCAGCTGCGCCGGGCGTGCTGCCCCCGGCACGGCCTTCCGCGCTCGACGGCGACGGCGGCACGGTGATCGTCACCGGTGAGGCGATCACGCTGGCGGATACGGCGCGCCTCGACGTCTCGGGCGCCAGGGGCGGCGTGGCGCTCGTCGGCGGCGATTTCCAGGGCGGCAAGGACGCGGCGAAGAACTACGTTGCCGAAAAGGTCGCAACCGCCAGGACCCTGACCGTGGCCGCGGGCGCGACGGTTGCGGCGGACGGCGCCGACGACGGCGGCCGCATCGTGCTATGGTCGGACGACCTCACCGCCTTTGCCGGCCACGTCTCTGCGACGGGCGAGACCGGCCGCGGGGGCGATGCAGAAGTGTCGGGCAAGGCGGTGCTGTCGTTCCGTGGCACGGCGAACCTGAAAGGGCCGCTGGGCACCGGTACGCTGCTGCTCGATCCGCATGATCTCGAGATCGTGGCGGGTTCGGGCGGCGACGCCGTCCGGAACGGCCATGACTTCGACCCCGCCGGAGACAGTTCGACGCTTGGCGCGGACACGCTGACGGCCCTGCTGGAGACCGCGCACGTCACCGTCACGACCAACGGCGGCGGCTCTCAGGCAGGCAACATCACGGTCAACGCCGACATTGCGTGGACCAACGCCTTCACGCTGACGCTCCAGGCGCACAGCGACATCATCATCAACAATCCTATCACGGCCGCGAAGGGCGGCCTCGCGCTGGACGCGGCAGACGGCACCATCGCCATCAACGCCGCCATCACGGCGGTGAACGGTAGCCTGACCTTGAGAGCGGCGGACGGCGACGTCGACAATGCCACCATCACCACCGGCGAGAGCGGCGCCATCGACGTCGGCATGTTCTATCTGGAATCGGGCGCGTGGGTGCAGAAAGACTCGCTCCCCGGCTTCACGGCCAATGACTTCCGCATCGCGGGCGGGCAGGCGGTGACGGACTATGCCCCCGAGCCGACGGTGACGTTCCTGCGCGTCACCGACGGCGACGGCAGCGCCGCCACGCCCTACCTCATCGCCGACGTCTACGGCCTGCAGGGCATAGCGACGGTGCTGGACAAGCACTACAAGCTCACGGCGGACATCGACGCCTCCGGCACGGCGAACTGGTACGGCGGCACGGGCTTCTCGCCGATCGGCGTTGCCGGAGGCTACTTCACCGGCTCGTTCGACGGCCTCGGCCATGTCGTGAAAGGGCTGACCATCAACCGGCCGCAACAGAGGAATGTCGGCCTGTTTTCGGTTGCCCACACCGGCGCGACGATCCGGAACGTCAGCCTCGATGATGTGGAGGTGACGGGCCAGAACTATGTGGGGGCGGCAGTTGCGGTTGCCTCCGGCCTCATCAGCAGCGTCAACGTGTCCGGCACGGTGGAAGGTCAGAATTTTGTCGGCCTTCTGACCGGGGAGAATGGCGGCACCATCACCGGCGTTTACACCCAGGGCGCGGTCTTCGGCCGGGACGTCGTCGGTGGTGTAGTGGGGCAGTTCTATAACGGCGGAACGATCAGCAATTCCGCCTCCGCCGCGCAGGTGACGGGCACGGGCAACAACATCGGCGGGGTCGGCGGGCTCGTGGGCCGCATTGTCTTTGATTCCAACGGCGCCCACGTCAGCATCGAGAATTCCTGGGCGGCGGGGAATGTCGTGTCCGGCGCCGTCCCCGCTGGCGGTCTGGTCGGCTTCATCGGTCCCGACCCCGTCCTCGGAACGGACGCCTCCGTCAGCATCACCAACGCCTACGCCGCCGGCAGGGTGGAGGGCGCCGACTATGCCGGCGGGCTGGTCGGGGAGCTCAACGCCGGCCTCGGCACGATCACGATCACCAACGTCTACGCCACGGGTAAGGTGACCGGCGACGTCGCCGCCGGCGGACTGATCGGGCATCGGATCAGCGGCGGCATCATCGGCAGCTTCTGGGACAAGGACACCACCGAAAAGAACGACGTCATCGGTGTAGACGATCTCGATGGCGCGGATCTGGGCGCCACCGGCCTCACCGCGGCCGACGCCTACCTGAAAGACACTTACACCGAAGAGGGCTGGATCTTCGCCGTCGACGATCCGTGGTACATCGTCGACGGCGACACCCGGCCCATGCTGCGGATGACACTCGACGTGCTCGGCAACCCCGACGGCGGCAACACATACACCATCCGCAATGCCGAGCAGCTGCAGCTCATCCGGGCGCATACGGATGCGGATACCGGCTATGCCGCGGGCAGGACCTACGTCCTCGCGAACGACATCGACTTCGCCGCCGCGTTCACCGACAGCAGCGTCTGGCGCACGGCGACGACGAAGGACGCCGACGCCAATCTCTTCGGCTTCGTGCCGATCGGCACATTTGCCGATGGGATTTATTTCGGGGGCGTGTTGGACGGCCGTGGCCACATCATCCAGGGTCTCGTCATCCACCGGCCGCAACAGAGCTACGTCGGCCTGTTCGGAAGTACCGGCAGCGCGACGATCGAAAACCTCAGCCTCGGGGATGTGCGGGTGACGGGCGAGGGTATCGTCGGCGGCTTGGTCGGGACAGCCAGCACCACGGCCATTGACAACGTCCGGGTAACCGGCTCGGTAACGGGCACCGGCAACGAGGTCGGCGGCCTCGTCGGCGGCCAGAGCATGGATGGCGGCAGCATCACCAACGCGTGGGCGGACGTGGACGTAACGGGGGCGAACTTCGTCGGCGGACTCGTCGGCGCCCAGAACACGTCTGACAATATCATCGCGAATTCATACGCCACCGGCAACGTGCAGGGCAGTGTCAGCGTCGGCGGCCTGCTCGGGGGTGGCGCCGGTGCCATCACTGGCTCCTACGCGACCGGCGCGGTGACGGGCACCAGCAACGTCGGCGGCCTGGCGGGGCATGACGACGGCACCATCACCGACGCCTACGCCACCGGCGCGGTGACGGGCGAGTACTACGTCGGCGGGCTCGTGGGGTATCTCGTTGCCGGCACCATCACCAACGCCTGGGCCTCGGGCGACGTCGCGGCAGAGCACGGCGACGCCGGTGGGCTGGTGGGACGTCAGGATGGCGGACGTATCGAGAATGTCCATGCCATGGGTGACGTGACGGGCGGCATAACAATCGGTGGGCTGGTCGGATGGCATAGGGACGGCACAATCTCCACCGCCTACGCCACCGGCGACGTGGCGGGAACCGAGCATGTCGGCGGTCTCGTCGGCGGCCAGGGTATCGTCGGCGAGGATGGCGCCATGATCGTCAACGTCTACGCCACCGGCCGCGTCCATGCCAGCGACCGGAATGCCGGCGGGCTGGTGGGCACGCAAGTAGCCGGCGTCATCACCAACGCCTACGCCGCGGGCCGGGTGACCGGCGGCAGTAACCTCGGCGGGCTCGTGGGCCACCACCGCGAGGGCGACAGCACCATCACCGCAAGCTTCTGGGACAAGGACGGCACCCGGCTGGCCGCCGCGATCGGGCTCGACGAGGGCACGGGCGAGCGGGACATCACCGGCCTCACCACGGCGCAGATCACGAGCACCGGCTATTTCATGAATATCGCCGAAGCCAAGGGCTGGGACTTCGACACCGTCTGGGCCCCGCCGGGCGACACTTACCGGCCCGAGCTCTACGCGCTGTCAAAGGTCATTCGCGTGCACGCTGACGGCGACGCCACCGCGACCTACGGCGCGAATGCCGGCACATGGGTGGGCGGCACGCCGGCGGATTTCGCCGCCAATCCCGGCCTCGTCCTCTCGGGCCTCCACGTCGGCACGTATGGCGCGGTGGAGGTGACGGGCCTCCCGACCTCCGGCAGCAACGGCTATCGTTTCATCTATACCGCAGGCGTCGAGATCACGAAGGCCGCGCTGACGGTAACGGTGAACAGCGCGGCGAAGACCTACGACGCGACCATGTGGAGCGGCGGCAACGGCGTGACCTACACCGGCCTCGCCGGCGGCGATACGGCGGCCGCACTCGGCGGTGCGCTGGCCTGGGGCGGCTCGGCGCAGGGCGCGCAGAACGCCGGCAGCTACACCCTCACCGCCAGCGGCCTGACGTCGGCCAACTACGACATCACCTATGTCAGCGGCGCGCTGACCATCGGCAAGGCCGCGCTCACCGTGACAGCGAACGACGGGGCGAAGACCTACGACGCGGCCCCGTGGAGCGGTGGCAACGGCGTGACCTACACCGGCTTCGCCGGCGGCGAGACGGCGGCCGCACTCGGCGGTGCGCTGGCCTGGGGCGGCTCGGCGCAGGGCGCGGCCGACGCCGGCAGCTACACCCTCACCGCCAGCGGCCTGACGTCGGCCAACTACGACATCACCTATGTCAGCGGCGCGCTGACCATCGGCAAGGCCCCGCTCACCGTGACAGCGAATGACGCGGCGAAGACCTACGACGCGGCCCCGTGGAGCGGCGGCAGCGGCGTGACCTACGCCGGCTTCGCCGGCGGCGAGACGGCGGCCGCGCTCGGCGGCGCGCTGGTGTGGGGCGGCTCGGCGCAGGGCGCGACCGACGCCGGCAGCTACACCCTCACCGCCAGCGGCCTGACATCGGCCAACTACGATATCGCCTATGTGGACGGCGCGCTGACCATCGGCAAGGCCCTGCTGACGATCAACCCTGCGGCAGGACAGCAGAAGACGATCGACGACGATACCTTCCGGATCGCCTTCGACGCGACCGGCTGGCAGGGCGGCGATGGCAGTGCCCTGCTCTCCGGCGCGCTCGGCCACGACGGCACCGCGCCGGGCCAATGGGCGATCACGCTCGGCTCTCTGGCGGCGGGCGGCAACTACACCCTTGCGCTGGTGGCGGGATCGACGCTGGAACTCCTCGCCCGGCCAATCCCGACGCCGGAGCCGGATCAGCCCGGAACCAGCGGCGATCCGATGGAGCAATTGCCCTGGGAAGGCCTCGCCCTGGCGGAGATCGCCACCGGCGGCAACGGCATGGCGATACAGATCGCGCGCAATCTGACGGCGCTCCCCGTCGCCGACGCGGTCCGGGTGACGGCGACATTCGTTGAGACCGCGACCGTACCCGCCCAGCGCCGGCGCGTGACGACGCCCGTCGCGACCAACAGCGACACGCGCACCATCGGCCGTACCGGCGACGAGATCGTCGGAGAGGCCGCGAGCACAGCCGGCGCCGACGAGGACAACCCCTATGTAAGAAAGCTTTGCGACGCCTCGGGTATCGGCGGCGGATCGGGCGGCATCGGCAGCCGGGCCTTCGTGCCACTCAAGCTGCGCGGCGGCACGTGCAGCTGACGGACCAGGGCAAGGGCCGGCGCGACAGACCCGTCGGCCTTTCGCAAGATCGACCGGCATTCGCCGGAGCCGGGCGGTTCTTTCCCCCGGACGGTGAACCGCTCAGGCGGCTGCGGCAATTTGTGATCACCGCATTTTATGGTAACGCTGGGGAGCGCCATGACAAGGCTGTGGCGAGGCCCGGATGAGCAGACGTTTTCACACCATCCCCAATACCGAAAGCGCACGCCTGATGTCGGAACTCGACGAGCGCTCGCGCGAGATATTCCGCCGCGTGGTCGAAGGCTATCTGTCCACCGGCGAACCGGTCGGATCGCGCAATCTGGCACGCATCCTGCCCATGCCGCTGTCGCCGGCCTCCGTCCGCAACGTCATGTCGGACCTGGAGCTAGCGGGCCTGCTTTATGCGCCGCACACCAGCGCCGGGCGCATGCCCACCGAACGCGGCCTGCGCTTCTTTGTCGACGCCATGCTGGAAATCGGCGATCTCGACGCCGAAGAAACGGGCCGCATCGAAGCCCAGGTTGCCGCCGCGGCCGCGGGCGCTTCCCTCGACACGCTCTTGTCGGAAGCGACCGTCATGCTTTCCGGCCTCACGCGCGGCGCGGGCGTGGTGGTCACCAGCAAGCAGAACCCGCAGCTCAAGCACATCGAGTTCGTGCGCCTCGACCCCACGCGCGCGCTCGTCGTGCTGGTGGGCGAGGACGGCAGCGTGGAAAACCGCCTGCTCGATCTGCCGCCCGGCCTGCCGCCGAGCGCGCTCATCGAGGCCGGCAACTTCCTCAACGCCCACATTCGCGGCCTCACGCTCGGCGAGTTGCGCGCGGAAATCGAGGAACGGCGCACCAGCATGGAGCACGAGCTCGACGCGCTGGTGGCGAACCTCATCGACGCCGGGCTCGCCGTCAGCGTCGGCGCCAGCGAGGGGCGCCAGCTCATCGTGCGCGGACAGGCCAATCTGCTCGACGACCTCAAGGCGGCCGAGGATCTCGAACGCATCCGCACGCTGTTCGCCGATCTCGAAACCCAGAAGGACGTCATCGACCTGCTCTCGCGCGCCGAAAACGGCGAGGGCGTGCGCATCTTCATCGGCTCGGAGAACAAGCTGTTCTCGCTCTCCGGCTCCTCGATGATCGCCGCGCCGTTCCGCGATTCCAACCAGACGATCCTGGGCGTGGTCGGGGTCATCGGCCCGACGCGCCTCAACTACGCGCGCATCGTGCCCATGGTCGACTACACCGCCCGCGTGGTCTCGCGCATCCTGGAGCGCGGGCGCTGAGGGGCGCTCACGCGCTGCACAGGATTCATGAAGGCCGAGAGACGGCTCACCGGCCTTCGCGATATCACGCCGCGTGGCGGTTGGCCGTGGCGCCGAAATGGCCGATGTAGCGCGGGTTGATCGCCTTCACCGGCAGCATCACCAGCACGTCGGTGGTGCCGAACTGCCGGTCGATCACCGCCCCCTCGCCGATCGTGCCGCCGAGCCGCAGGTAGCCCTTGATCAGCGGCGGCAGGCTGTGCAGCGCGGCCTTGGCGTCGATGCTTTCCCTGGCCAGCAGGTCCATGGAGACGAACCGCTCCGGCAGGGCCTTGACGTTCCACTCCTCGGGGGCGCGCGCGAAATGATGCAGGAAGCTCAGCGGCAGCGCCAGCGCCTTGGGATCGACGCCCTCAAGGCTCGCGCAGCCGAACATCACGTCGATGCGGTGATGCAGCACATAGGTCCAGATGCCGTGCCAGAGCAGCTCCACCGTGCGCTTGTTGCGATAGGGCTTGAGCACGCACGAGCGGCCGAGCTCCAGGAAATTCAGGCCCGGATTGGCGTCGATCACCGGCTGGACGTCGAACTCGCCGGCCGTGTAGAAGCCGAAGTAGCGGTCGGCGACCTCCTGCCGCAGCAGCCGGTAGGTGCCGACGACCTTCGGCTTGTGGGGGCGGAAGGGTTTTCGCGGAGCGTCGTGATCGAGCACCAGCAGATGATCGCAGATGGGGTCGTAGTCGTCCATGTCGCGCTGGGCCAGCATGCAGGCCGCATTGGGCACGGCGGACATCTCATTGTAGAAAACGCGGTAGCGCAGGCGTTGCGCCTGGCGGATCTCGCGCTTGGTCGTGGCGAGGCGCACCTCAAGCGATCCGAGGCGGCCGAGCACCGGGTCGAGCCCGCCGGTGTCGAGGGCGCCGAACTTCAGGCCCCCGGCCAGCATGCCGCCCTTCAGCTTGCCGTTCTGCACCCAGTTCCACGATTTGGGATTGCCCCAGATCCGGGGCTGAAGGAAAGCCGGCACGCGCCCGGCGCGGTCCGGCGCCGGGCCATCGGCGCCGGCATTTTTCTGATAGATCGGACTGCTCGCCATCCTGCGTCAACCGCCCCCCAATGCGCGATGAACCGGACCCCCTGCCGAGAAGCCGAGCCCTTTGTCGTCAGGGCCTTGGCGCGACGTCCGACCCGGCGGGATCGGAATGCGCCCTGCGATTCCCCGCTTCGAGCGACTTCCGGCCGGCCACCTGATTTTACCTGATCGGAAAGCGCTCCGGGATTCGGATCACCATTTCATCCCGTCAGCAGAGCATAGGCTTTCGACAGTTCAATGACAATGGTGACGTGTCTGTCGCCGTCTCACATGTTATCGATGTCCGAACCGCTGACCGATCTCCATGACCGACGAAACATTCTGGACCAACGAAACATTCTGGACCGACGAAACATTGCGTCTTCCCATCGACGATGTGCTGCCGGCGCTGCTGGCCGCGCTGGCGACGCATCGCAACGCCGTGCTCGTCGCCCCGCCGGGCGCGGGCAAGACGACACGCGTGCCGCTCGCTCTCCTGGGCGAGGAATGGCGCGCGGACGGGCGGATCGTCATGCTGGAGCCGCGCCGCCTCGCCGCCCGGGGCGCGAGCGCGCGCATGGCCGAGACGCTGGGCGAGGACGTCGGCGGCACCGTGGGCCTGCGCGCGCGCCTCGACACCAAGGTCGGCCCGCGCACGCGCATCGAGGTGGTGACGGAGGGCGTGTTCGCCCGCATGATCCTTGACGATCCGGAATTGTCGGGCGTCGCCGCGGTCATTTTCGACGAGTTCCATGAGCGCTCGCTCGACGCCGATTTCAGCCTCGCGCTCGCCCTCGATGTGCAGTCCGGCCTGCGGGAGGATCTGCGCATTCTGGTGATGTCGGCCACGCTCGACGGGGCGCGGGTGGCGCGGCTCGTCGGCTCTCCCGGCGCCCCGGCCCCGGTCATCGAATCGCAAGGCCGCGCCTTCCCGGTCGAGACGCGCTATATCGGCCGCGACCCCGCGCGCCGCATCGAGGAGGACATCGCCGCCGCCGTGCGGGCGGCGCTCGCTGCCGAGAGCGGTTCGATCCTCGTCTTCCTGCCCGGACAGGCCGAGATCCGCCGTGTGGAAAACCTGTTGAACGAGACGCTCGGGCCAGCGGTAAAGACCGGTGCAAATGCTGTGGATATCGCGCCCCTCTACGGCCGGCTCGACCGCGCGGCGCAGAATCTCGCCATCCGGCCGAGCGCCCCCGGCCGGCGCAAGGTGGTGCTCGCCACCTCCATCGCCGAGACTTCGCTGACCATCGAGGGCGTGCGTGTGGTCATCGATTCGGGCCTTGCCCGCGTGCCGCGCTTCGAGCCCGGCATCGGCATCACGCGGCTCGAGACCGTGCGCGCCTCGCGCGCCGCCGTCGACCAGCGCCGGGGCCGCGCCGGCCGCACGGAGCCCGGCGTGTGTTACCGCCTGTGGGAGGAAGCCGCCAACGGCGCGCTGCCAGCCTTCTCGGCGCCGGAAATCCTCACCGCCGATCTCGCGCCGCTCGTTCTCGACTGCGCCCGCTGGGGCGTGGAGGACCCGGCCACCCTCGCCTTTCTCGATCCGCCGCCCGCCCCGGCGCTGACCGAGGCGCGCAACCTGCTGCGCTCGCTCGACGCGCTCGATGCGCGCAACCGGCTCACCGACACCGGCCGCGCGCTGCAATCGCTGCCGCTGCCGCCGCGCCTCGCGCGCATGGTGGTGGAGGCGCGGCGCACGGGCGAGAGCGGCGATGCCGCGGAAATCGCCGCCGTCCTGGTCGAACGCGGACTTGGCGGCAACGCGATAGATCTTGCCGAGCGCGTCAGCCAGTTCCGTCGCGACCGCTCGCCCCGCGCCGGCGACATGCGCCGCCTCGCCCGCCAGTGGGGCGGCCCGCCTGCCGGGGATGCTCCCGCAGGGCCGCCGCTGGCGCTCGCCTTTCCCGATCGCATCGCCAGGGCGCGGAAAAGCGATGACTTCCGGGACGGCACGTATCTGCTCGCCAACGGGCGCGGCGCGGTGCTCGATCCCGCCGAGCGGCTCGCGCGCGAGGAGTTCCTGGCGGTGGCGGAAATCGTCGGCTCCGCCGCCTCCGCCCGCATCGTCTCCGCCGCCGCATTGACGCGCGAGGACGTGGAGCGGCTCGCAGGGGAGCGCATCGTCGAGGCCACGGAAGTGACCTTCGACACCGGGGCGCGGGCGCTGCGCGCGAGGCGGACGCGCCGTCTCGACGCGATCCTGCTCGACCAGAAGCCATTGCCTGCCCCCGCCGACGAAGCCTCGGCCACCGTGCTGGCGCGAGGCATCGCCTCGGCAGGCATCGCCGCGCTGCCCTGGACGAAAGCCCTCGCCCAATGGCGCGCCCGCATCGGCTTCCTGCGCCGCGCCGCAGGAGACGGCAGCGAGTGGCCGGACGTGTCCGACGCCGCGCTCACCGCCGCCGTCGAGGACTGGCTCGCCCCCCACCTCGTCGGCCTGACGAGCCTGGCGCAGATCGACGTGCCGGTTCTCGACGCGGCATTGAAGTCGCTGCTGCCGTGGGCCCAGCAGCAGAAGCTCGACCGCGAGGTGCCGACCCATTTCACCGCGCCCACGGGCTCGCGCATCGCCGTGGATTATTCCGGGGAAAACCCGTCCATCGCCGTCCGCGTGCAGGAGCTTTTCGGGCTGACCGAGCACCCCGCCATCGCCCAGGGACGCATTCCGCTCACCCTCGAACTGCTGTCGCCGGCGCACCGCCCCATCCAGATCACCCGCGACCTGCCCGGCTTCTGGCGCGGCTCGTGGGCTGCCGTGCGCGCCGAGATGCGCGGCCGCTATCCGCGCCACGTCTGGCCGGACGACCCGACCGCCGCCACCGCCACCACCCGCGCCAAGCCGCGCAGCACGTGAGAGAATCCCGCGAACGGGCCGGATCCGGGCCCTTTGCTGATCGTCGCCGGCCCGGTAACATGTCTCCCGGAAGCCTTCGGAGACCGGCATGATCGTTCAGGCCTGCATCAATGGCGCGCGCCCCTTCGGCTATCATCCCCGATTGCCGCTCACGACCGAGGCGATGGCGCTCGATGCCATGGCCTGTATCGCGGCCGGGGCCGCCGAGATACACGTCCACCCACGCGGAGCGGACGGCCGCGAGAGCCTGTCGGCGGTGGATGAAACGATGCGTGCCATGCGCCAGGCGTGTCCCGGCACGCTCGTCGGGGTATCGACGGGTGCGTGGATCGAGGGCGACGAGAAGCGGACACGCGACTGCATCGCGGCCTGGCGCGTGTTGCCGGATTATGCCTCCGCCAATCTGTCCGAGCGGGACGCGCCTGCAATCCTGGAATTGCTGCATGACATCGGGGTCCGCGTCGAGGCCGGGCTTGCGACGGTGGCGGACGCCAGGAGATTTGTCGCGCTTCCCGCATGCCATCGGGTTTCCCGCGTTCTCATCGAGATCGAGGAGCAGGACCCGAAGGAAGCCGACAGGATCGCGGATGGCATAGCGCAGGTTCTGCAGGAGGCGGGCGTCGCGCGGCCGATCCTCCTGCACGGGTTCGATGCGACCGTCTGGCATTTCGTCGAACGCGCCCGGCAGCGGCGCTGGTCCACCCGCGTCGGGCTGGAGGACGGGCGTCACCGCGCGCGGGGCGAAGTGACGGGCGGCAACGCCGATCTGGTGGCGGATGCCGTGAGGATATTCCGTCAGGGTTCACCCTGAAGTCCCGAAGCCCCGCGAACGGCGGCTCCGGCTCAAGGCTCCTGAAACGCCTCGGGCATGAATGACACGTCCGTGGCGCCGGGTCTCGCTCCGGCGGCCGTCAGCATCGCATGGATCTGTCCGCGGTGATGGGTCTGGTGGTTGAAGAGCTGGATCAGCAGGATGCCCTTCGGCTTGGTCATCTGCCGGCCGAGCGCCCCCGAAAACCAGGTGAGATCACCCGCGAACCAGTCCGGATCGACACTCTTCGCCCAATGCAGAATCCGATTGTCCAGTTCGGTGCGCCGGTCACGGAATTCCTCCCAGCTTCCGTCGAAGACAACGGACTGCGGTATCCCGCCTTCGGGCGGGGTCGTGCCGGTAAACCGGCTCATCCAGGCCCGATCGGCCCAGAACAGGTGGAAGAAGGTTTTCTGAATGGAGCCGAAGAACGCCCCTCTTTCGAGCTCGCGGGCCTCGGCGGAAAGCGCCGAGGCCGCACTCACGAGATTGTCGTTTTGCCAGAGGTTGTACCTCGCCATCGTCACCGCATAGTCGGCAGTAGGCATCGCGATCCTTTCTGTGCGCTCTTTCGCAAGGCACATGGTGAGCGAAAGTCGCTTTCCGTCAAGCGTTCCGGCAGCGACGGCGAAATTGGCGGGAATAGGTGGAACGCGACCTTGCAGGGGCCTGTAACGTAACGTAGGGATACGCTGACCGCCGCACGGAAAGATCTTGTAGGGAGCGATTCCATGGAACAGCGCAGACTTGTCACGTCTGGGTCGCCGCTCGAACCCGAGATCGGCTTCAGCCGCGCCGTCAGGGTCGGCTCCTTTCTGGCGGTAGCCGGAACCGCGCCGATCGGCCCGGACGGCCGCGCCGCCCACCGTGGCGATGTTTACGCGCAAACCAAGCTCTGTTTGGGCATCGTGCGCCGCGCGATCGAAGAAGCCGGCTGCACCCTGCCCCAGGTCATCCGCACGCGCATCATGCTGACCGACATCGAGCAATGGCGCGAGGCGGCGCGTGCGCACGGCGAGCTCTTCGGCACCATACGACCCGCCTGTACCTTCGTGCAGGTGTCGCGTTTCATCGACCCCGACTGGCTGGTTGAGATCGAAGCGGACTGCGTCGCGTCGGATCCCTGAAGGCGGCAAGGGGTCGAGAGAGGTTCGGCCGGCCCGGTGTCCGCTTCGTCCGCCGGGCCATAAAAAACCCGCGGCCTCTCAGCCGCGGGTTCTTCATTTCGTATGCGTCAGCCGATCACACGTCCGGCTGCGGCTCGGAGAGCGAGGGCACGGTATCGAACACCTGCTCCGCAGTGACGTGATCCGCGGCCGCCTGCGCAGCGACGCGGTTCTCGCGGGCGCGCTGGCCCAGGATCAGCTCGTCGCGGCGCTGGGCGATCTCGCGCAGCCTGGCGGCGATGGCGCCCGTTCCGGCCGGGATCAGGCTGCCGACGATGACGTTCTCCTTCAGGCCTTCCAGCTTGTCGGACTTGCCGTTGACCGCGGCTTCCGTCAGCACCCGGGTCGTCTCCTGGAACGAAGCGGCCGAGATGAACGACTTCGTCTGCAGGCTCGCCTTGGTGATGCCGAGCAGCACCGGCGTGCCTTCCGCCGGCTTCTTGTTCTCGGCGACCAGGCGCTCGTTCTCGTCGCGCAGGTCCGTGCGGTCCACCTGTTCTCCGACGAGGAACTGGCTGTCGCCCGCCTCCGTGATATCGACCTTCTGCAGCATCTGGCGGACGATCACCTCGATGTGCTTGTCGTTGATATGCACGCCCTGCAGGCGGTAGACCTCCTGGATCTCGTTGACGAGATAGGCCGCGAGCTCCTCCACGCCCTTGATGGCGAGGATGTCGTGCGGAGCCGGGTTGCCGTCGACGATGAAGTCGCCGACCTCGATGACGTCGCCATCCTGCAGGTGGATGTGCTTGCCCTTCGGGATCAGATACTCCACCGGCTCCGAGCCGTCGTGCGGCGTCAGCGTCAGGCGGCGCTTGTTCTTGTAGTCGCGCCCGAACTGGATCGTGCCCGACTTCTCGGCGATGATCGCCGCGTCCTTCGGGCGGCGCGCCTCGAAGAGCTCGGCGACGCGCGGCAGACCGCCGGTGATGTCGCGCGTCTTGGCGCTCTCCAGCGGGATGCGCGCCAGCGCGTCGCCCGCCTTCACCTTCGAGCCCGGATCGACGGCGATGATGCCGTCGACCGGCAGCAGGTAGCGCGCGTCGCCGCCGCGCGGCAGCTTGGCGACCTTGCCGTCCGGGCCGAGGATGACGATCGCCGGGCGCAGATCGGCCGTGCGGGCCGAGCCGCGCCAGTCGATGACCACGCGCTTGGCGATGCCGGTCGCCTCGTCGACGGTTTCCGACAGCGACATGTTCTCGATCAGGTCCTCGAAGCCGATGGTGCCGTCCACCTCGGTCAGCACCGGGCGGGTGTAGGGATCCCACTCCGCCACGCGCTGGCCGCGCTTGATCTGGTCGCCGTCGTCCACCTTGAGCCGCGCGCCGTACTGCACGCGGTGCACCGCGCGCTCCTTGCCGTCCGGCCCCAGGATCATGACGCCGACGTTGCGGCCCATGACCACGAGATCGCCGTCTGAGTTGCGCGCCACGTTGCGGTTGCGCAGCTTGACCTCGCCCTCGAAGTTCGTCTCCAGGAACGACTGGTCGGCGATGGTCGCGGCGCCGCCGATGTGGAACGTGCGCATGGTGAGCTGCGTGCCCGGCTCGCCGATGGACTGCGCCGCGATGACGCCCACCGCCTCGCCGAGATTGACCGGCGTGCCGCGTGCGAGGTCGCGCCCGTAGCAGGTGGCGCAGACGCCGTTGCGCGACTCGCAGGTCAGCACCGAGCGGATCTTCACCTGCTGGATACCGGCGGCGGTGATCGCGGGAATATCCTTCTCCTCGATCATCACGCCGGTCGGCACGATGACGTTGCCGGCGGAATCCACCACGTCCTCGGCCGCCGTGCGGCCCAGGATGCGCGAGGCGAGCGTCGCGACGATCTGGCCGGCGTCGACGATGGCGCGCATCGAGATGCCCCGCTCCGTGCCGCAGTCGGGCTCGCGGATGACGGCATCCTGCGCCACGTCGACGAGGCGGCGGGTGAGATAGCCCGAGTTCGCCGTCTTCAGCGCCGTGTCGGCGAGGCCCTTGCGCGCACCGTGGGTGGAGTTGAAGTACTCCAGCACGTCGAGGCCTTCCTTGAAGTTCGAGATGATCGGGCTCTCGATGATCTCGCCCGAGGGCTTGGCCATCAGGCCGCGCATGGCGGCGAGCTGCTTCATCTGCGCCGGCGAGCCGCGCGCGCCCGAGTGCGCCATCATGTAGATGGAGTTCACCGGCTTGTCGCGGCCGCTGTCATCCTTCTGCACGGCGGAGATGCGCGCCATCATCTCGCTGGCGAGCTTGTCCGAGCACTTCGCCCAGGCGTCCACGACCTTGTTGTACTTCTCGCCCTGGGTGATCAGGCCGTCGTTGTACTGCTGCTCGTAGTCCTTCACCAGGTGGCGGGTCTGGTCGACGATCTGCCACTTGTTCTCCGGCACGACCATGTCGTCCTTGCCGAACGAGATGCCGGCCTTGAACGCATGATAGAAGCCGAGCGCCATGATGCGGTCGCAGAAGATGACCGATTCCTTCTGGCCGCAGTTGCGGTAGACGGTGTCGATCATGGCCGAGATTTCCTTCTTGGTCATCAGCTTGTTGACGACGTCGAAGGTGATCTTCGGGTGCTTCGGCAGAAGACGCGACAGGAACACGCGGCCGGGCGTGGTGTCGTGGATCTTCGACACCGGCGCGCCGTCCTCGCCCACGCCCACCCAGCGGTAGCGGATCTTCGAGTGATACGTGATCACGCCCGCGTTCAGCGCGTGCTCGATCTCGTTGTGGTCGGCATAGGCCTTACCCTGGCCCGGCTCGCCGTCGGCCATGATGGACAGGTAATAGAGCCCCAGCACCATGTCCTGGGAGGGCACGATGATCGGCTGGCCGTTGGCCGGGTGCAGGATGTTGTTCGTCGACATCATCAGCACGCGCGCCTCGAGCTGCGCTTCGAGCGAGAGGGGCACGTGCACGGCCATCTGGTCGCCGTCGAAGTCGGCGTTGAAGGCCGAGCAGACGAGCGGATGCAGCTGGATCGCCTTGCCCTCGATCAGCACCGGCTCGAACGCCTGGATGCCGAGGCGGTGCAGCGTCGGCGCGCGGTTCAGCATCACCGGGTGCTCGCGGATGACCTCGTCGAGGATATCCCAGACCTCCGGCTTCTCCTTCTCCACAAGCTTCTTCGCCTGCTTGACGGTGGCCGACAGGCCCTTGGCGTCGAGCCGCGCGTAGATGAACGGCTTGAACAGCTCAAGCGCCATCTTCTTCGGCAGGCCGCACTGATGCAGCTTCATCTCGGGGCCGACCACGATCACCGAGCGGCCCGAGTAGTCCACGCGCTTGCCGAGCAGGTTCTGGCGGAAGCGGCCCTGCTTGCCCTTCAGCATGTCGGCGAGCGACTTCAACGGCCGCTTGTTGGCGCCCGTGATGACGCGGCCGCGCCGGCCGTTGTCGAACAGCGCGTCGACCGCCTCCTGCAGCATGCGCTTCTCGTTGCGGATGATGATGTCCGGCGCGCGCAGCTCGATGAGCCGCTTCAGGCGGTTGTTGCGGTTGATCACGCGCCGGTAGAGGTCGTTGAGGTCCGACGTCGCGAAGCGGCCGCCGTCGAGCGGCACCAGCGGACGCAGGTCCGGCGGGATCACCGGCACGACGGTGAGGATCATCCATTCCGGCTTGTTGCCCGACTGCTGGAAGGCCTCGATGATCTTGAGGCGCTTCATCAGCTTCTTGGGCTTCAGCTCGGAGGTCGTCGTCGCGATCTCCTCCTTGATGTCGGCCGCGGTCTTCTCGAGGTCGAGCGCGCGCAGGATCTCGCGGATGGCCTCCGCGCCGATCTGGGCGGTGAAGCTGTCCTCGCCGTATTCCTCCTGCGCCCGCAGGTACTCTTCCTCGGTCAGGAGCTGATGCAACTTGAGCGGCGTGAGGCCGGGCTCCAGCACCACGTAGGATTCGAAATAGAGAATCCGCTCCAGATCCTTCAGCGTCATGTCGAGCAACAGGCCGATGCGCGACGGCAGCGACTTCAGGAACCAGATATGCGCCACGGGTGCTGCGAGCTCGATGTGGCCCATGCGCTCGCGCCGCACGCGCGCCAAGGTCACCTCGACGCCGCACTTCTCGCAGATGACGCCCTTGTACTTCATGCGCTTGTACTTGCCGCACAGGCACTCGTAGTCCTTGATCGGGCCAAAGATACGGGCGCAGAACAGGCCGTCGCGCTCCGGCTTGAACGTGCGGTAATTGATCGTCTCCGGCTTCTTGATCTCGCCGTAGGACCATGACAGAATCTTCTCAGGGCTCGCGATCGAGATCTTGATCTGATCGAAAGTCTGCGCGGGAGCCTGAGTATTGAAGAGATTCATCACCTCTTGATTCATCGCCGTCTCCTCAAGTCTGCGTGAGCTCCGCATCGGGTCGCTCCCGCCGGCACCCGCGCCCTGCCCAAGCCCGGACGCGATGCCTTGAAATCCAAACACAACAGCGACACCCGGCCATTTTATGGCCGGATGCCCATCAATCCCTATTGTCGCCGCTCAACACGTGCGAAACAGCCCCTCGGCAGACCCTGATCGGCTTGCCCCGATTCAGCTTGCGCTGCTTCACTCGGCCGCCTCCGCCGGGAAATCGTCCTCGGGGGCCTCCTTGGAGGACAGAAGCTCCACATTGAGGCCGAGCGAACGCATTTCCTTCACCAGCACGTTGAAGCTCTCCGGCACGCCGGACTCGAACGTGTCGTCGCCGCGCACGATGGCCTCGTAGACCTTGGTGCGGCCCGCGACGTCGTCCGACTTCACGGTCAGCATCTCCTGCAGGGTGTAGGCGGCGCCATAGGCCTCGAGCGCCCACACCTCCATCTCGCCGAAGCGCTGGCCGCCGAACTGCGCCTTGCCGCCCAGCGGCTGCTGGGTGACGAGCGAGTACGGGCCGATGGAGCGCGCGTGGATCTTGTCGTCCACGAGATGGTGCAGCTTGAGCATGTAGATGATGCCCACCGTCACCTTGCGGTCGAACGGCTCGCCGGTGCGCCCGTCGTAGAGCGTCGACTGGCCGGAGATGTCGAGACCCGCCTGCTCCAGCAGCGCCTCGATGTCGTCCTCCTTGGCGCCGTCGAACACGGGCGTGGCGATCGGCACGCCACGCCGCAGGCTCTCGCCGAGATCGACCAGATCCTCGGGCAGCACGTCGTCCGCCACGGCGTTGTCGCCGTAGACGCCGTTCAGCGCCCGCTTGAGCACCGCCACGTCCTGCGCCTTGCGGTAGGCGTCCACCGCCTGCCCGATCTGCTTGCCGATGTTGGCGCAGGCCCATCCCAGATGCGTCTCCAGGATCTGCCCGACGTTCATGCGGCTCGGCACGCCGAGCGGGTTGAGCACGATGTCGGCATGGGTGCCGTCCGCGAGGAACGGCATGTCCTCGATCGGGACGATGCGCGACACCACGCCCTTGTTGCCGTGGCGGCCGGCCATCTTGTCGCCGGGCTGGATCTTGCGCTTCACCGCGACGAAGACCTTGACCATCTTCATCACGCCGGGCGGCAGCTCGTCGCCGCGCTGCAGCTTCTCGACCTTGTCGAGGAAGCGCTGTTCGAGGCGCTTCTTCGAGTCGTCGTACTGCTTGCGCATGGCCTCCAGTTCCGCCGTCACGGCGTCGTCCGCGACCGCGAACTGCCACCACTGCGAGCGCGGGATCTCGGCGAGCCCCTGCCGGTCGATCTCCGTGTCCTTGCGGAAGCCCTTGGGGCCGGCGATCGCCGTCTGGCCGACCAGCACGTCCGCGAGACGCTGGTAGGCGTTGCGGTCGAGGATGGCCTGCTCGTCGTCGCGGTCCTTGGCCAGGCGCTCGATCTCCTCGCGCTCGATGGCCTGGGCGCGCTCGTCCTTGTCGACGCCGTGGCGGTTGAACACGCGCACCTCGACGATGGTGCCGGTCACGCCCGGCGGCACGCGCAGCGAGGTGTCGCGCACGTCCGACGCCTTCTCGCCGAAGATGGCGCGCAGGAGCTTCTCCTCCGGCGTCATCGGGCTTTCGCCCTTGGGCGTGATCTTGCCGACGAGAATATCGCCCGCCTGCACTTCCGCGCCGATGTAGACGATGCCCGCCTCGTCGAGGTTCTTCAGCGCCTCTTCCGACACGTTCGGAATGTCGCGCGTGATCTCCTCCGGCCCCAGCTTGGTGTCGCGGGCGGCGACCTCGAACTCCTCGATGTGGATCGAGGTGAAGACGTCCTCCTTCACGATCCGCTCGGACAGGAGGATGGAATCCTCGTAGTTGTAGCCGTTCCACGGCATGAAGGCGACGAGCACGTTGCGTCCGAGCGCCAGTTCCCCGAGCTCCGTCGAGGGGCCGTCGGCGACGATGTCGCCCTTGCTCACGGCATCGCCCACCTTCACCAGCGGCCGCTGGTTGATGCAGGTCGACTGGTTCGAGCGCTGGAACTTCTGCAGGCGGTAGATGTCGACGCCCGACTTCGTCGGATCGAGATCCTCCGTGGCGCGGATGACGATACGGGTGGCGTCCACCTGGTCGACGATGCCGGTGCGCCGCGCCGCAATGGCGGCACCCGAATCGCGCGCCACCACGGCCTCCATGCCGGTGCCCACGAAGGGCGCGTCCGCCTTGACGAGCGGCACGGCCTGGCGCTGCATGTTCGAGCCCATCAGCGCGCGGTTGGCGTCGTCGTTCTCAAGGAACGGGATGAGCGCGGCCGCGACCGACACGAGCTGCTTCGGCGACACGTCCATGTAGTCGACGCGCTCGGGGGGCACCACGACCACGTCGCCGGCCTGGCGGCAGACGACCAGGTCCTCGGTCAGCCGGCCCTCGGCATCGATCTCGGCATTGGCCTGCGCCACGGCGTACTTCATCTCCTCGGTGGCCGAGAGATAGTTCACCTCGTTCGTGACCTTGCCGTCGCGCACGCGCCGGTAGGGCGCCTCGATGAAGCCGTACTTGTTGACGCGCGCGAACGTCGCCAGCGAGTTGATGAGGCCGATGTTCGGCCCTTCCGGCGTCTCGATGGGGCAGATGCGGCCGTAGTGCGTCGGGTGCACGTCACGCACCTCGAAGCCGGCGCGCTCGCGCGTCAGACCGCCCGGGCCGAGCGCCGAGAGGCGCCGCTTGTGCGTGACTTCCGACAGCGGGTTGGTCTGGTCCATGAACTGCGAGAGCTGCGACGAGCCGAAGAACTCGCGCACCGCCGCCGCCGCAGGCTTGGCGTTGATCAGGTCCTGCGGCATCACGGTGTCGATGTCGACCGAGGACATGCGCTCCTTGATGGCGCGCTCCATGCGCAGCAGGCCGAGCCGGTACTGGTTCTCCATCAGCTCGCCGACGGAGCGCACGCGGCGGTTGCCGAGGTGATCGATGTCGTCGATCTCGCCGCGCCCGTCGCGCAGGCCGACGAGCGCCTTGACGACCGCGAGCATGTCCTCGCGGCGCAGGGTGCGCACGGTGTCGGCGGCGTCGAGGTCGAGACGCATGTTCATCTTCACCCGGCCGACGGCCGACAGGTCATAGCGCTCGGCGTCGAAGAACAGCGAGTGGAACATGGCCTCGGCCGCGTCCAGCGTCGGCGGCTCGCCGGGGCGCATGACGCGGTAGATGTCGAACAGCGCCGTCTCGCGCGAGGTGTTCTTGTCCAGCGCCAGCGTGTTGCGGATGTAGGGGCCGATGTTGACGTGGTTGATGTCGAGCACCGGGATCTCGGTCACGCCCGCGCCGTCGAATTCCTTGAGCACCTTCTCGGTGATCTCGTCGCCCGCTTCCGCATAGATCTCGCCGGTCGCGGGATTGACGACGTCCTCGCCGATGTACTGGCCGTAGAGGTCCTCGTCCGTGGCGCGCAGGGCCTTGACGCCGCCTTCCACGAGCTGGCGCGCCGCGCGCACGGTCAGCTTCTTGCCGGCCTCCAGCACCACCTCGCCCGTGTCGGCGTCGATCACGTCGACGCTCGCCTTGAACCCCTTGTAGCGGTTGGGGTCGAAGGGCACGCGCCAGCCGTTCTCGTCCTTGGTGTAGGGCAGCTTCTCGTAGAACGTGTCGAGGATCTCCTCGCCGTCGAGGCCGAGCGCATAGAGCAGCGTCGTCACCGGCAGCTTGCGGCGGCGGTCGATACGCGCGTAGACGATGTCCTTGGCGTCGAACTCGATGTCGAGCCAGGAGCCGCGATAGGGGATGATGCGCGCCGCGAACAGGATCTTGCCCGACGAATGCGTCTTGCCGCGGTCGTGGTCGAAGAACACGCCCGGCGAGCGGTGCATCTGCGACACGATGACGCGCTCGGTGCCGTTGACGATGAAGGTGCCGTTGTCCGTCATGAGCGGGATGTCGCCCATGTAGACGTCCTGCTCCTTGATGTCCTTGACGGAGCGCGCGCCGGTGTCCTCGTCCACGTCGAACACGATGAGGCGCAGCGTCACCTTGAGCGGCGCGGCATAGGTCATGCCGCGCTGGCGGCACTCGTCCACGTCGTATTTCGGCGGCTCGAACGTGTACTTCACGAACTCCAGCAGCGAGGTGTTGGCGAAGTCGGCAATCGGAAACACGGACTTGAAGACGGACTGCAGGCCCTCGTCGGGCCGCCCGCCCTCCGGCTCGTCGATCAGCAGGAACTGGTCATAGGATACCTTCTGAACCTCGATGAGATTCGGCATCTCGACAACTTCCCGGATTTTTCCGAAGAACTTGCGGATACGCTTCCGGCTGGTGATCGTCTGGGCCATGTGGACTCTTGCTCCTCAACGCACGCCTGACCAGGAGGTCCCTATCTCCGGCGGTCCTTCTCTGCCTGTCTTCGCTTGCGCGGGGCTCGCCTGCGCGCTTGACTGCAGAGGAGGTGCCCGAAAACCGGGCCGCCTGGTCAGCCGGGCCGCAAATCCCGCGGCAAGGTCAGTGAACGGTTCCGCCGCTCAGCGGCCAAGGAGCGGCGCCAGGCAATGGCTGCCCCTCGGACGACGACGCGGTCCCGGGAGGATTCCCCCGGAACCGCATGATTTCTGGTTTCGGATAACGGCGTCTATTCTCAAAGACTTACCAGAAGAAGCTGGACCAAAATGGGACTTCAGCGAACTACACCGTTCCCGGCCGATCGGCGATCGGCCGGTGGGTCCGACCGTCTTACTTGAGCTCGACCTTGGCGCCGGCCTTCTCAAGCTGCTCCTTGAGCTTGTTGGCCTCGTCCTTGGCAACGCCTTCCTTGACGGGCTTGGGAGCGCCCTCGACGAGGTCCTTCGCTTCCTTGAGGCCGAGGCCGGTGATGGCGCGGACTTCCTTGATGACCTCGATCTTCTTGTCGCCGATGGCGGCCAGGACGACCGTGAACTCGGTCTGCTCCTCGACAGCGGCGGCGGCACCGCCCCCAGCGGCCGGGGCAGCGGCAACGGCAACGGCAGCGGCGGCGGAAACGCCCCACTTCTCCTCGAGGAGCTTCGCGAGCTCGGCAGCCTCGAGCACGGTCAGGCTCGACAGTTCGTCGACAAGCTTGGTCAAATCAGCCATGATGAAAATTCCTGTATCGGTTCGTCAGTTTGAATGGTTTATCGGCCTTCAGGCCGCATCTCGATTGGCATAGGCGCCGAAAACGCGCGCCACCTTGGCGGCGGGCGCGTTGACGACCTGGGCAACCTTCGTCGCCGGAGCCTGGATGAGGCCCACGAGCTTGGCGCGCAGTTCGTCGAGCGACGGCAGCGAGGCGAGCGCCTTCACGCCGTTGACATCCAGCGTGGTCGCGCCCGACGCACCGCCCAGAATGACGAGCTTGTCATTCGTCTTGGCGAAGTCGGAGACGACCTTGGCGGCGGCCACCGGATCGCTGGAGTAGGCCAGCAGCGTCGGCCCCTTCAGCAGAGGCGCGATCCCGGCGACTTCCTTGCCTTCGAGAGCGATCTTGGCGATACGGTTCTTCGCGACCTGCACCTTGGCGCCGGCCTGCTTGGCCTCCTGACGGAGCTTCTGCAGATCCGAAACCCTCAGGCCGGCGTAATGAGCCACGACAATCACGCCGGAGGTGCTGAACACCTCGCCAAGCGCGCTCGCGAGCTCTGCTTTTGCCGTTCTATCCACGGGGCTCTCTCTTTCCAATCGGCGGACAGGCTAGACGCCTTCCCGCCAGCTACACATGCCGCCCTCGCGATGCCCGATACCCAAAGGCCCGGCACCGGAAGACGGCGCTTGCGAGCCCTGCCCCCGAACCACGGCAGCCGCCGCGGCACGGATACGAAGGTACGAACCGATCCATCTCCGCCGGAAAACCGGCGGCAACTGACATCAGCCTTACCCGTCTGTGCAGGCTCCGGAACGGGCTTAGGCCATACGCCCGGCCATCACGGCCGAACGCGGGGCACCTGCAGTCTTGGACAGGACACTGGCGGATCACGGCGCGCCCGAAAGCGCGCCCGAACCCGCCATCCTACCGATCAATGACCGGAATCTCGAACAACAATCGACCCGGCAAGCCGAGTCGATCAGTCCACATATTCTCCTCGCGCGCAAAACGCAAGAAGGCTCATGGGGAATAAACGAAAAATTTATCCCTTATCCGGGCGATCGTCAAAAAACGGCAACATCGCCCGGACATGGGCCGCGGACATGGGCCTTGCCCCGGCAGCCGCCGATCAGACCACCAGCACGGAAGCCGGATCGACCTTCACCCCCGGACCCATCGTCGACGAAATCGCGACGCGCTGGAGGTAGGTGCCCTTGGCGCCCGACGGCTTCGCCTTGATGACCGCGTCGGTAAAGGCGCGGATGTTCTCGATGAGCTTGTCCTCGTCGAACGACACCTTGCCGACGCCGGCATGGATGATGCCCGCCTTCTCGACGCGGAACTCCACCGCGCCGCCCTTGGCGGCGGCGACGGCGCCCGTGACATCGGTCGTGACCGTGCCGACCTTCGGGTTCGGCATCAGGCCGCGCGGGCCGAGGATCTTGCCGAGACGCCCGACGAGCGGCATCAGATCGGGCGTCGCGATGCAGCGGTCGAAATTGATGTTGCCGCCCTGGATTTGCTCCAGCAGGTCCTCCGCGCCGACCACCTCGGCGCCGGCGTTCTTCGCCTCCTCGGCCTTGGGGCCGCGGGCGAACACGGCCACGCGCACCGACCGGCCGGAGCCGTTCGGGAGCTGGCAGACGCCGCGCACCATCTGGTCGGCGTGACGCGGGTCGACGCCGAGGTTGAGCGCGACCTCGACCGTCTCGTCGAACTTGGCGGTGGCGCGTTCCTTGATGGCCTTCACGGCCTCGGTGATGGGGTAGAGCTTCTTGCGGTCGATGCCCTCGCGGGAGGCCACGACGCGCTTTCCAACATGTGCCATGCGTGCCTCCTCAGCCCACAACCTCGATGCCCATCGAACGGGCGGAACCCTCGATCATCGCGGCGGCGGCCTCGACGCTGTCGGTGTTGAGATCCTCGAGCTTGTCGGCCGCGATCTCCAGCACCTGCGCGCGCGTCACCTTGCCGGCCGAAGCGCCCTTGCCCGCCGTCTTCGAGCCGCTCTTCAGGCCCGCGGCCTTCTTGAGATAGAAGGAAACCGGCGGCTTGCGCGTCTCGAACGTGAAGGAGCGGTCCTGATAGGCGGTGATGACCACCGGGATCGGCGTGCCCTTCTCGATCTGCGCGGTCTTGGCGTTGAACGCCTTGCAGAATTCCATGATGTTGAGGCCGCGCTGACCCAGCGCCGGACCGATCGGCGGCGACGGATTGGCCGCGCCCGCCGGAACCTGAAGCTTCACGTAACCCGTGATCTTCTTTGCCATGATGGCTGCTCCTCGTGAGGCCGGCGCACCGGAAGGACCGGTTGCCGGCGTTGCAGTCCGCGGTCCGATCCGGACTCCCGGCAGGCAGGCCGGGCGGATCTCCCGCGTTGATGGATCGTCCTGTAACGGATGAAGGCGGCTCTCTACACCAATCCGCCGTCACATGCAATCGCATTCCGGCGCCGCGGCCGGCTCGGCCCGATGGACCGGTCCCCAGCGGATCAGATTTTGGCGACCTGACCGAATTCCAGCTCCACCGGGGTGGCGCGGCCGAAAATGGACACCGCCACCTTGACCCGCGAGCGGGTGTCGTCGACTTCCTCGACGACGCCGTTGAACGAGGCGAACGGGCCGTCGGACACGCGCACCTGCTCGCCCACCTCGAAGGTGACGGAGGGCTTGGGATGGTCGACGCCCTCGGCCACCTGCCCCTTGATCCGCTCGGCCTCATGGTCCGGGATCGGCAGCGGCTTGGACTTGTCCGCGCCGAGGAAGCCCGTCACCTTCGGCGTGTTCTTGATCAGGTGGTACACGTCGTCGGTCAGGTCGCATTTCACCAGCACGTAACCGGGGAAGAACTTGCGTTCGGTGTCCACCTTGCGGCCGCGGCGCACCTCGACGACCTTTTCCGTCGGCACCAGGATTTCGTCGAACTTGTCCTCCAGCCCGCGCTGCTGGGCCTGATCGCGCAGCGACTGGGCGACCTTGTTCTCGAAATTGGAATAGGCGTGGACAATGTACCAACGCTTGGACATCAACGAGTCTCCGACATCAATGGGGTCTCCGATCCCAACGGATCTCTCCCCGGCCCGGCGGCGCAAGGCCGCGCAGACCCCCACAACTCTCAAATTGCCGCGGCGAGGCTCGACCGGATCAGCCGATCCCGAGAATCGCGCCGATGCCGAGCTGGATGATCTGATCGACAATGAAAAAGAACACGCAGGCCAGGAAGACCATGACGAAGACCATCGCCGTGGTCACGAGCGTCTCCTTGCGCGTCGGCCAGGTCACTTTCCTGGTTTCGGCGCGAACCTGCTGAATGAACTGGACCGGACTCGTCTTCGCCATCTCTCTCCACCTGCCCGCGAGCGGGCCGCCCCTTGCTCGGCCGGCGCACGCGCCGCCCCGTCTTCCCGATGCGTCTTCCCCGCCGCAGCGGGTCCGCACCACGATCAGCCCTATCCCGGATCAGCCCTATCCCGGACGATCATGTCACGAGCGATCATGTCGCGGGCAACGTCGATTCGGCGCCGAATGACCTGTCGGGCGCTCTCCCGCCCAGCACGAATCATGCCCGCGCCGGATACAGTGCGAACATGAAGCTCATTGAATAATTGTCCACAGCCGGAATTACAAGTCCCAACGACACGCGGCTCCGCCGGAAAACGGCGACCCGTGCCCGCCGCGCCGCCGCCGAGTCCGGCGAATACAGCAAATGGCATAATGGCGCGGTCGCACCCATATCGTGCTATATGATCGGGATGGTCCGTCGGGGGAGGCGGCTGAACCATGCGGTATATATGACCTTTCGTCGACGCTATCTCTTTCTGGCGCTTGCCGGCATCGTGCTGATCGCGGCCGGGTCGGTCCCGTGGCCCGCCGACCGTTTGCCGTTCCGCGCCGAGTTGGCGGAGCAGGCCGAGGCCGCCTTCGGGCATTCCGTCGCCAGTAGCGCCAGCACGATCACTCTCCTGCCCCTGCCCCGGATCGATTTTCACAGCGTCGTGATCGGCCCCGACACGCCGGGCGAGAGCATCCTGCGTGCGGAGAAGGTTTCCGCCCGCCTCGGCCTGTGGCGCCTGCTGAGCGGCCGGGCGGAGGCCGAACAGGTGACGATCCACAATCCGCGCGTCATGTGGGACGGCTCCCAGCGCCCGCGGGATCTGTGGCAGCTGGCGCGCGAGCGGCTCATCGCCGTCGCGATGGCGACCGACACCGCCGGTCCGCCGTTGCCCGCGCGCGTGTCCGTTGTCGACGGCACGGTCCTGGCCCGCGGCGGCGCCCGCACGCTGCTGCGCCGCCTCAACGCCAGCGTGACCTGGCCCTCGGCCAATCGCCTGCTCGATTTCAACGCCACCGCCGTGTGGCGCGGCGAGCCCGTCGATCTGCGCATCGACAAGCTGCATCCGGCATCGCTGGCGGCGGGGCTGCAATCGCCGGTGGTCCTGCGCTTTTCGGCGCAGCCGGTATCCTTCTCCTTCGCCGGCGTGATCGGCGCGGACGACCTGCCCGCCTTCGACGGCCTCGTGAACTTCCGCACCGGCTCGCTCGGCCGCGCCACCGCCTGGCTGCGCACGCCACTGACGTTCTCGCGCAACGCGGGGCAGATGTCCATCAAGAGCACCGCGCGGTTGACCGGCGAGGGCCTGTCGATGCCGGACGTGCGCATCGAGATCGAGGGCGGGACGCTCGAAGGCGCGCTCGCGGCGCGGCGCAGCGACGCCGGGCGCATGCTCGTTTCCGCGACGCTCGACGCGGCGACCCTGGACTTCAACCGGTTCCTGGCGGTGCCCCTGAGGCTTCTGGCCGAAGGGCGGGGGCCGCTGCACGCCCTCCCCGGCAACGACAACGACGACGACGCCAACGATGTCGACGTCCGGCTGTCGATCTCGAGGGCCCAGTTCGGCCCGCTCGAAATGCAGGACGTGGCGGCCGGCATCCTGGTGTCGAACGGCAGGATGGAATTCGCCCTCAATCAGGCGCGGCTCGAAAACGGCTCCGTCCGGGGGCGGCTGCAGCTCGTTCCGGGGCGGGACGACATGTCGGCCCGCCTCACCGGCGCGTTCGAGGGGATCGACGCGCAGAGGACCCTGCATCGGCTGTTCGGCGGCGCGCTGTTTTCGGGCCCTGCGAGCGGCAGCATCACGCTGGCCGCCCGCGGGCAATCGGCGCGCCTCATGGCCGCGGGCCTGAGCGGCAGCATCTCGGCGCGCATCGAAGGCGGCAACCTGCTCGGCGTCGATCTCGCCGACGTCATCACCCGCTCCCGGCACAGCCCGCTGGCCACGGCGCTCGACTGGCGCGGAGGACGCACGGCTTTCCGCACCGTCGAGTCCACGCTCGTCATCAACGAAGGCAACGGACGCCTGGAGGGGGCGCTGAAGGCCGACGGGATCGTCGGCATGATCACCGGCGACGTCGGCATTGCCCACCACACGCTCGATCTGCGCGCGTATGTCCGCCAGGCGCCGACGGAGGCGGACGCCGGCAAGGACGCTGGAGCCCAATCGGCCAACGCCATCGGCTTTCCGATCGAGATCTCGGGCTCATGGGACTATCCGATCGTGACGCCCGATATCCGCATGCTCATCGAGCGCTCAAGCGCCGTCGCGCCCCTGCTGCCGGGAGAGACACGGGAGGCGCCCCATGCCCGGTGACGCGATGCCCGGTAACGTGCCGGGAGATCTGGAGCGGCGAAACGAAAACCGCGGCCAAAGGCCGGGGCGCCAGCAAGTCTCACCGTTCCACGGAAACGGTGAGACTTGCTCATTTCCTCAGTCTTGAGCGCATTCCGACCGATCGGCAGGCGCTCCGGCGTTATTGCGCGGGTGCGGCCGGGGTTTGCGGCGCGGGCGCGGCGGGCGCTCCCGGCGCGGGGGCTCCGGCTCCGCCGCCGCCCTGCAGGGCGCGCTGGCGGGCTTCCTCGGCGCGCTTCTGGAGGGCTTCCTCCATGCGGCGCTGCTGCTCCAGCTGCTCGCGCTGCTGCTGCGCCAGCACTTCGGGATCGATCGGCTTGCCGTCGAAGCCCTTCGTGAAGCCGGCGAGCGGCACGGTGAAGGTCACTTCCTGCGCCATCTGGTTCTGGGCGCTGACGTTCAGGATGTTGCCGCGCTTGAGCTGGGTGACGAACGCCTCCGGCACCGGCGCCTCGGCGAAGCAGCCGTTGGGGAAGCAGATGGCGTACTGGCCCGCCGACGGCTCGTTCTTGTCGACACCGAAGCGCAGGCCGGGACGCAGCAGCAGGCCGAGCGGCATCAGGAAGCGGACGATCCGCGTCGCCTCGCCCTCGACGTCGTACACGGCGACGGCCAGCACCGGATTGCCCTGCTCGGTCACGAAATCGCGCGTGGTATAGCAGACTTGCTTGTTGGCGCCCTCATCCTTGCCGCAGACCTTGACCCAGTCCGGCTGCGAAGGCTCGGCCTTCAACTGCACCACGGTGGGGCCGGTGGGAGCCACGGGCTGCTGGCCCGGCTGCGGTGCCGGCGGCTGCACGGGCTGCGGCGCCTGCTGGGCCTGGGCCGCAATCGGCGACAGCGCGCTCACGAACGCAACCAGCGCCAAAGCTACTCCGTTGGCTGCCCGCAGCGGCGCCGATTGTTTCAAGCTGGTCATCGACCGATCCTCTTTGAAAGGTGTGATGGGGGCGGCGAATCCGATCCGCAGCTCCGCCTGCCTCGCCCCGCGTGGCCGGAATGACGACAGGCGGCGAGACCGTGCATGGTTGGACACGCGTGTTTTACCCCGTCTCCCTGCGGCTTTCCAGCGCTGTTCATCAATTGGTACGTTTATACAGTGATAGTGTTCTCACCACACAGACCGCGATCGCATAAACTTGCGCGCGAATCATTGCAACAGGATCCGCGTTCCCATGAGTGTGTTTTTGGTAATTGTCATTTTTGCGATTGCCTTGTCAGTAGCGGCCACTTTTTTCGGCGTCAAGCGCGGGTCGGCCGCGGCACGGCCGCGCATGCGCCCCGGCAGATATTCCATCGCGTTGTTTCTGATCCTGTTTTCCGCCGCCGCGTCCGGCGTCGCCGCCCGGCCCACGATCCCCGACCTGCCGGTGACGGCCGACGATTCCCTCGTGCCCGATTCCGAGGCGAAAACCCCGCTGCCGCTGACGGGCGAGGACGCACAGTGGCGCCGGCTGCCCCTCCTCGACGGCCTCGCCATGCACGGCGCGCCGCAGCTGCCCGACGATTTCGCCGCCCTGCCCTACGTCAATGCCGACGCGCCCAAAGGCGGGCGTCTCGTGCAAAGCGTGCTCGGCACTTTCGACAACCTCAACCCCTTCGTGCCGAAGGGCATTGCCGCCCAGGGCATCACCACGCTGGTGTTCCAGCCGCTGATGGCGCGCTCCGCCGACGAGCCGTTCTCGGTCTACGGCCTCGTGGCCCATTCGGCCCGCATGCCCGAGGACCGCAGCTTCATCGTTTTCCACATCAATCCACGGGCGCGCTTCTCGGACGGGCAGGCGATCTCGGCCGAGGACGTGGTGTTCACCTTCAACCTGCTGCGCAAGAAGGGGCAGATGTACTATCGCAGCTATTTCGCGCAGGTGAAGGAGGCGCGCGAGATCAACCCGCTCACCGTGCGCTTCGATCTCACCGGCGAGAATCGCGAGACGCCGCTCATGCTGGCGCAGATGCCGATATTGCCCGCTCATCTGATCGACCCGGAGACGTTCGAGCAGACGACCTTCCAGATCCCGGTGGGCTCGGGTCCCTACGTGGTCGCGGCGGTGGACGCCGGGCGCAGCATCACCTTTCGCCGCGATCCCCACTTCTGGGCGCGGGAGCTGCCCGTCACCCGCGGCCTCTACAATGCCGACGAGATCCGGTTCGACTACTACCGCGACGTCAATACGCAGTTCGAGGCGTTCAAGGCCGGGCTCTATGACGTCCGTGTCGAGCAGAGCGCCGCGCGCTGGGCCGTGGGCTACGATTTCCCGGCCGTGAGCGACGGCCGCGTCGTGCGCGAGACGCTGCCCGTCGGCACGCCGCGGCCCATGGAGGGCTTCGCGCTCAACGGCCGCAGGGGGGCGCTGGCGGACGTGCGCGTGCGCGAGGCGCTCGGCTATTTCTTCGATTTCCCGTGGGTCAACCGCCAGCTCTTCCACGGCCTCTACAAGCGCACGGAGAGCTATTTCAGCGGCTCGCCGCTGTCGTCGGCGGGCGTGCCGGCCTCAGTGCGCGAGCGGGCGCTGCTCGCGCCCTTCCCCGGCGCGGTGCGCGACGACATCCTGGAGGGGCGATGGCGCCCGCCGGAGGCCGACGGCACCGGGCGCGACCGGACGCTGGCGCGCAAGGGGCTCGACCTGCTGGCGAGCGCCGGCTACACCCTGCAGGATGGCGCGCTGCGCGACGCCGGCGGCGTGCCGCTCGTGTTCGAGATCATGGTGAAATCGCGCGAGGAGGAGCGGCTGGCGCTCAACTTCGCCCAGTCGCTGCAGCCGGCCGGCATCACGGCGAACGTGCGTCTCGTGGATGAAGCCCAATACTGGAAGCGGCTGCTCGCGTTCGACTTCGACGTCATCCTCTATCGCTGGAACGTGTCCGCCTCGCCCGGCTCGGAGCAGACGAACCGCTGGTCGTCGGCGGCGGCCGACCGTCCCGGCTCGCTCAACATCACCGGCGTGAAGTCGCCCGCCGTCGATGCCGCCATCGCGGCCCTGCTGGCGGCGAAGACGACAGAGGAATTCACCGATTCCGTCCGCGCCCTCGACCGGGCGCTGCTGTCGGGCTTCCATGTCGTGCCGCTGTTCCACGCCGACGGACAGTGGATCGCCCGGCGCGCCGGGATCGGACGCCCGGAAACGACGCCGCTGTTCGGCCCGGTCATCGACAGTTGGTGGCGAAAGCCTTAAAAAGACGCGCGTGAGCAGACACGTTTGAACGCCGGGGGCATCGGGGGCAAGAGGTTCCGGGGGCGAGAGGTTATTGGCTGGTATCGATGACATTCACCAACAAGGCCGGCACCCACGAGGCCGGCACGCCCGCCGGACATGACGGTCCGCCCCGCCCCGAACCCCGTCTCTGGCGCCGTTTCCTGGCGACATTCGCCCTCGCGCTCATTGCCTGCGTCGGCGCGCTGGCGGCGGTCATCGGGGCGGTCGACCCCTACGGCATCCGCGTCGGCGCGGGCGATGCGCCGCGTCCCATCGTCGACATCAACCAGCGCTTCATGTATCCGCAGCTCGCGCGCTCGACGCGCTACGACAGCGCCGTGTTCGGCACCTCATCGCTACGCCTCCTCGACCCGCAGGAGCTCGACGGCCTGTTCGGCACCGAGAGCGCGCCGGTGCGATTCGCCAATCTGGCGATGAACGCCGCGACCCCGTGGGAGCAGATGGAGCTGGCGCGCCTTTTCCTGCGCGCGCGTCCCGCGCCGAAAGTTCTGGTCTTCGGCCTCGACCTGCCATGGTGCGACATGGAGGCGGACGCGCCCGACAAGCGCCTCACCTTCCGCGCCTTCCCCGAGCGCTTCTATGACGACAACCGTTGGAACGACTGGCTCGACACGGCCAACATGAAGACGCTGGAGATCGCCGCCCGCCTCGTTTCCTACGATCTCGGCCTGCGCGACGTGTCGCTGCGCGAGGACGGCTACGGCGTGTTCGTGCCCCCGGACGCGGCCTACGACGCCGCGCGCGCCCACGCCCACATCTGGTTCGAGCACACATCGAAGGGCCGCCCGGCCGCGGTCGTGCCGCAGGAGCCGCCGGTCATCGTCTCCGAGGCGGAACGCGCCGCGTGGCGTTTTCCGGCCGCCGACTGGCTCGACGACCTGCTCGGGCGTCTGCCGGCGAAGACGCGGGTCTATCTCGTCTTCCCGCCCGCCCATGTCAGCGCCCAGCCCCGGCCGGGATCGCTCGCGGAGGCGCAGGATAGCACCTGCAAAGCCCGCTTCGCCGCCATCGGCGCACGCTACGGCGCCACCGTGCTCGATTTCCGTAAGCCCTCGTCGGTCACGCAAAAGGACGAAAACTTCTGGGACGCGCTGCACTACCGCGTGCCCTTCGCGAGCCGCATTGCCGAGGCTCTTGCAAATCCGTTCGCCGATCCGCAGCCGGGCGACGACTTCTACGACGTGGTGGTCAAACGTCCCTCGCGCCCCGCGTCCAGCCTTCCTTCGCCTCGGCGATGAAATCGTCGAGCCGGCCCGCCGCGATGGCCTGGCGCAGCCCCGCCATCAGTTCCTGGTAATAGGCGAGGTTGATGCCCGTGAGCAGCATCATGCCGAGGATCTCGCCCGACTTGACGAGATGGTGCAGATAGGCGCGCGAATAGGTGCGCGCCGGTTCCCACGCCGACGCCTCGTCGATGGGACGCGGGTCGTCGGCGTGGCGGGCGTTCTTGAGGTTCAGCCTGCCGAACCGCGAGAACACCTGTCCGTGCCGCCCGGCGCGGGTGGGCATGACGCAGTCGAACATGTCGATGCCCCGGCGCACCGCTTCCACGATGTCGTCCGGCGTGCCCACGCCCATGAGGTAGTGCGGCTTGCCGTCCGGCAGGTGCGGCATCACCGTCTCGATCATGTCCAGCATGACATCCTGCGGCTCGCCGACCGCGAGCCCGCCGATGGCATAGCCCTCGAACGCCATGCCGGTGAGCTCGCGCGCACTCTCGACGCGCAGCTCCCGGTCGGCAGCCCCCTGCACGATGCCGAACAGCGCCCGGCCCCATTCCGCCCGCCCCGGCTGGGCGAGGAAGGCCGTGCGGCAGCGCTCGGCCCAGCGCAGGCTCAGATGCATGGCGCGCGCGGCATCGGCAGCCGGGCACGGCAGCCGCACGCACTCGTCGAGCTGCATCTGGATGTCGGAGCCGAGCAGGCCCTGGATCTCGATCGCCCGTTCCGGCGTCAGCTCGTAGCGCGCGCCGTCGATGTGCGACTGGAAGGTCACGCCCTGCTCGGTGATCTTGCGCAGCTTGGCGAGCGACATGACCTGAAACCCGCCCGAATCGGTCAGGATCGGGTGCGGCCAGTGCATCATCCGGTGCAGGCCGCCGAGCCGCGCCACCCGCTCCGCGCCGGGCCGCAGCATCAGGTGGTAGGTGTTGCCGAGCAGGATGTCCGCCCCCAGCGCCCGCACCTCGCTGGTGTGCATGGCCTTGACGGTCGCCGCCGTCCCCACCGGCATGAAGGCGGGCGTGCGGACCTCGCCGCGCGGCAGGTGGATGCGGCCGGTGCGCGCAGCGCCATCGCGGGCCGCGATCTCGAACGTGAGCGGCGCGCTCATCCACCCGGTCCGTCGTTGCGGAACAGCAGGCAGGCGTCGCCATAGGAATAGAACCGGTAACCCGCCCGGATCGCATGCGCATAGGCGGCCTTCATCGCCTCGAGCCCGGCGAAGGCGCTCACCAGCATGAACAGCGTCGAGCGCGGCAAATGGAAATTGGTCATCAGGATGTCGACGGCCTTGAACCGGTAACCCGGCGTGATGAAGATCGCCGTATCGCCCTCGAACGGCGCGATGGTGCCGTCCTCGCGCGCGGCGCTTTCCAGCAGCCGCAGCGCCGTCGTGCCGGTGGCGACGATGCGCCCGCCCCGGGCACGGGCGGCGTTGAGCGCGTCGGCGGTCGCCGCATCGATGACGCCCCATTCCGCATGCATGCGGTGGTCGCGCGTGTCGTCCGCCTTGACGGGCAGGAACGTACCGGCCCCGACGTGCAAGGTGACGAACCGCCGCTCGATACCGGCGGCCGTGAGGTTCGCCACCAGATCGTCGGTGAAGTGCAGCCCCGCGGTGGGGGCGGCGACCGCGCCGTCGTGGCGGGCGTAGATGGTCTGGTAGTCGGCGAGGTCGGCCGCGTCGTCCGCCCGCTTCGAGGCGATGTAGGGCGGCAGCGGCATGTGCCCGAGCCGCGCGATGGCCTCGTCCAGCACCGGGCCCGAGAAGGCGAAGCGGAGCCGAACCTCACCGCCCTCCCCCTTGTCCACGATCTCGGCGTCGAGCGAGGCGAGCTCGCAGGCGTAGCTCTCGTTCTCCTCGCCGAAACGGATGCGCTCGCCTTCCCGGAGGCGCTTGCCCGGCCGGGCGAAGGCGCGCCACGTGTCGGCGGATTCGCGCTTGTGCAGCATCACCTCGACCCGCGTCACCGCGTCGGCGCGCACGCGGATGCCGTTGAGCCGGGCGGGGATGACGCGCGTGTCGTTGTGGACGAGCACGTCGCCCGGGCGCAGCCACGCCGGCAGATCGCTCACCCGCCGGTCGGCAACAAGGTCGTCGGGATCCACCACAAGCATCCGCGCACTGTCGCGCGGGTGCGCGGGGCGCAGGGCAATGGAGGATTCCGGCAAATCGAAATCGAACAGGGAAACGTCCATCGCCGTCTGCTTGCACCCGGTTCCCGTTACGCCGCCAGTCCTTACGCCGTCACGTCCGCCGCGACGCGCGCCGACACGATGCTGTCGGGATCGGGCACGGGTTCGCCGCGCTTGATCTTGTCGACGTTCTCCATGCCTTCCGTCACCTTGCCCCACACCGTGTACTGCTTGTCGAGGAAGCGGGCGTCGGTGAAGCAGATGAAGAACTGCGAGTTCGCCGAATTCGGGTTCTGCGCGCGCGCCATCGACACCGTGCCGCGCACGTGCGGCTCGGCGTTGAACTCGGCCTTGAGGTCGGGCAGGTCGGAGCCGCCGGTGCCGGTGCCGTGCGGACAGCCGGTCTGGGCCATGAAGCCGTCGATCACGCGGTGAAAGACGATGCCGTCATAGAACTTCGCCCGCGCCAGCTCCTTGATGCGCGCCACGTGCAGCGGCGCGAGATCGGGACGCAGCGCGATGACCACGCGGCCCTTGGTGGTCTCCAGGACGAGCGTGTTTTCGGGATCGTTGGCGGCAGTGGTGTTTTCAGCGCTCATGGCGTGTCCCTCTCCGATTCTTCGAGACTCTCGAATGGCAATGCGTTCAGATGCAATTATTTGCCGTCGCTGGCAAGCCGCATCCGGGTGATCTTGTCCGGGTTCGTCACCGCGCCGTTGTTGGCCTGCGTGCCGGCCTTGATGCGATCGACCGCCTCCATCCCCGAGATCACCTCGCCGATGACCGTGTACTGGCCGTTGAGGAACGACGCGTCATCGAAACAGATGAAGAACTGCGAATTGGCCGAATTCGGGCTCTGGGCCCGCGCCATCCCCACGGTGCCGCGCCGGAACGGCTCGTTGGAGAACTCCGCCGGCAGGTCGGGCAGGTCCGATCCGCCGCGCCCGGTGCCCGTGGGATCGCCGGTCTGCGCCATGAAACCCGGAATGACGCGGTGGAACACCACGTTGTCATAAAAACCCTGGCTCGCCAAGGTCCTGATGCGTTCCGCGTGCTGCGGCGCGAGATCCGGCCGCAGGAGGATGGTGACGCGCCCATGCGCCGTGTCGAGCAGCACGACGTCGCGCGGATCGGCCTGATTGGCCTGCGCGACCACGACCGGCTGCGACGGCGACCGCGCCACCGCCGGCGACACAAAGGCGGCGACAACGGCAACGGATGCCGCAAGCATCAGACAACGCATATGAAATTCTCCCGATTACGAATCCCGCCGGTTGCGGGGGCTTTCCGTTTGCGCAAGCCGGCGCTGGCTGGCCGCACTCTCCCGGCCGCAGGGATAGCATTTCGCCCCCCGATGCTCCAGTTCTATCGTCCCCGCCCGCGCAGAAGAACCTTGCGCGCGAAAAGCGCGAAGATGACCGCGAGCACCACCCCAAGCCCGAACCACGTGAAGGCGTAGTCGAGATGATTGTTGGGAAAGCTCACCACGGTGAGCCCGCCGACCGGCCAGCCTTGCCGTTCCGGATTGCGGAAAGCGTCGATGGTGAACGGGGCCACCCGCTCCAGTCCGAGCGCGGCGGCGAAGGCGTCGGGGTCGCGCACGAACCACTCGCCCTTTTCCGGCACGTCCTGCGGCACGAACCAGCCGCGCTGCTGCGGGGCGCGAAGCAAACCGGCCACCGTGACCGGACCATCGGTCGCGGCGCGGTCCTCCCGCTGCCAGACGGCGAAGGCGGCCGCGTCCTGCCTCAGCTCCACCGGAATGAAGCCGCGGTTGACGAAGACCACGCCGCCCGCGTCCGTGCGCAGCGGCGTGAGCACGAAGGAGCCCATGCGCGCACCGCCGGACCCAAGCACCGCGTTGGCCTGCACGAAGACCTCGCGCGCGTGCAGATAGGTGCCCGAGACCAGCACCGGACGGTACTCCTCCCCCTCCCACCGCGTCGTCGTCCACGTGTCTTCGGGAGGCAGCGCCACGGGCTCGGCCCGGGTGCGCGCCTCGATGCGGGCGATGAGGTCTTCCTTCCAGGCAAGCCGCTGCAACTGCCAGACACCGAGCGAGACCAGAATGGCAAGCGCGGCGAGCGTGAAGACGCCCGGCCACAGCAGGCTGCGCCATGGCGGCCGATCCGGCCCTGCTCCCTCGCCGTTCATCTCCCTGTCTCCCGATCCTTATACGAAAAAGGGCGGCTCGCGCCGCCCTCGCCTCCCGTCGGGTGCGCCACGGGGCGCACCGGCACCAAACCCTCCCGGCGCGCCGGCTGTCAATGGCCGCTGCCGCCCGAGCCCCAGACATAGATGGCGATGAACAGGAACAGCCACACCACGTCGACGAAGTGCCAGTACCACGCGGCGAACTCGAACCCGAGATGCTGCCGGGGCGTGAAGTGCCCGAGATAGACGCGCAGGAGGCACACGGCGAGGAAGATCGTGCCGATGATGACGTGGGCACCATGAAACCCGGTCGCCATGAAGAAGGTCGCGCCGTAGATATTGCCCGAGAAGTCGAAATGCGCGTGGCTGTACTCGTAGGCCTGCACGATCGTGAACAGCACCGCGAGCGCCACCGTGAGCCACAGCGCCTGCTTCAGCCCCTCGCGGTCGTCGTGAAGCAGCGCATGGTGCGCCCAGGTCACGGTCGTGCCCGAGGTCAGCAGGATCAGCGTGTTCAGGAGCGGCAGGTGCCACGGATCGAAGGTCTCGATCCCCACCGGCGGCCAATGGCCGCCCGTCACCTCGGCGCGCTGGAACTGGATCGCCTCGCCCGGGAACAGGCTGGCGTCGAAAAAGGCCCAGAACCACGCCACGAAGAACATCACTTCCGACACGATGAACAGGATCATGCCGTAGCGATGATGGATCTGCACCACGCGGGTGTGGTCGCCCCGCTGCGCCTCGTTGACGACGTCCGTCCACCACGCCACCATGGTGTAGAGCACGCCGATGATGCCGGCGCCGAACACGTAGGGACCGACGTGGAGCCCGGCGAGCGTCAGGTCCTTCATCGTCATGATGGCGCCGACCGCCAGCACGAAAGCGCTGACCGCGCCGATCAGCGGCCACGGGCTCGGGTCGACGAGGTGGTAGTCGTGATGTTTAGCGTGAGCCTGAGCCATGATTTTCCGCTCTCCGAGATATGTCGCTGGCGCCTTGCGGCATCACAGCCCTTCCTGCCCCACTGACCTGGTCCACTGAAGCGACGACAGCTCCTTGCCGTTCTTCACCTGAAACATGGTGTAGGACAGCGTCACGGAATCGAGCGCCTTGTAGTCGCGCTCATCGTCGAAATCGGCATCGAGATAGAACACCACCGGCGCGATGATGGTCTCGCCCGGCGCCAGCGTCTGCTCCTCGTAGCAGAAGCAGTCGAGCTTGACGAAATACGGCCCCACCTGGTCCGGTTGCACGTTGTAGGTGGCGATGCCGGTCACGGGCTTGTCGCTCTTGTTGGTGAGCTCGAAGAACACGGTCTGCGTCTCGCCGAGCCGCACCTCGACGGCAGGCGTCTCGGGCACGATGCGCCACGGGATCGACGGCGAGACGTTGGCGTCGAAACGCACGACCATCCGCCGGTCGGAAATCTCGCCGTTCGATTTCACGCCGGCGATGGGTGTGCCGCCGAAGCCGGTCACTTGGCAGAACAGCCGGTAGAGCGGCACCGACGCGAAGGCGAGCCCGAGCATGCCGGCGGCAACGCCGACGCAGATCAGCGCCGTGTTGCGGGCACGCCGCGCCACCGCTTCCCGCGGCGCAGGCTCCGGTTGCTGCTGCATCTTTTCGCTCATGACGTCCCTCACCTCAAAGCGGCCGGTTGAAGACGTTGGACCCCAGCCGGGCGATCGTCAGGATATAGAACAGGATGAACAATGCGCCGAGCGCGACGCCGATGGCGATGTTGCGCACCCGCTGGCGGCGGCGTTCTTCCGGCGTCAGGCTCACGCCCTCCTCATCGTCGCGATCGTCGTTTCGCCCGTTCACAGCCAACTTTCCACTCACCACAAGCGCCCTCCGGGAAGCATGGCTCCGATCGCGCCCAACCCGAGAGCATGCTCGACCAACAGCGCCGCGAACAGCATGAAGAGATACAGGATCGAGAACCCGAACAGCCGCCACGCGGTGCGCACGCCCCGCGGGTTGAGGCTCTCGCGGTCGCCGCCGTCGCGCCACAGGCTGAAGGCGAGCCAGAGCATCGCCGCTCCGCCGAAGGCGGCAACGAGGGCATAGACCGGGCCGCCGGCCCCGCGCCACGCCGGGATGGCAGCGACCGGCACGAGCACCAGCGTGTAAAGCAGGATCTGCAGCCGCGTCGCCGCCTGGCCGGCGACGTTGGGCAGCATCGGCACCCCGGCGCGGGCGTAGTCCTCCGACTTCACCAGCGCCAGCGCCCAGAAATGCGGCGGCGTCCACAGGAAGATGATCAGGAACAGCACGAAGCCGTCGACGCTCACCGAGCCGGTGACCACCGCCTCGCCGATCATGGGCGGGAACGCCCCCGCCGCGCCGCCGATGACGATGTTCTGCGGCGTGGACCGCTTGAGCCAGACGGAATAGACGACGGCATAGAAAAAGATCGTGAAGGCGAGAAAGGCCGCCGCGAACCAGTTGGTCGCGATGCCGAGCACGAAGACCGCGCCGCAGGCCAGCGTCATGCCGAAGGTCAGCGCCTCCTCGGGCATGATGCGCCCGGCCGGGATGGGCCGGTCGCGGGTGCGCGCCATCACCGCGTCGATGTCCGCGTCCCACCACATGTTGAGGCAGCCCGACGCCCCCGCGCCCACGGCGATCGCCAGCAGGGCGATGGCGCCGACCACCGGATGGATCGCACCCGGCGCCACGGCCATCCCCACCAGCGCCGTGAACACGACGAGCGACATGACGCGCGGCTTCAGCAGGGAGATGAAGTCGCCCACGCTGCCCGTCGAGACGAGCGGGCGCTCAAGCGGCGTCGCCGCCGCCCGCTCGCGTTCCGCCCATGCGTCCGAAACCGCCGTCATGCCGCGTTTCCAATCGTCCCGTCAGTGCCCGCCGCTGGTGATCCGCGGCAGCTTCTCGAACTGGTGGAAGGGCGGCGGCGAGGACAGGGTCCACTCCAGCGTCGTCGCGCCCTCGCCCCACGGGTTGTCCGCCGCCCGCTCCTTGCGCGTGTAGGCGACCCACAGGCCGTAGAAGAACACCACCAGGCCGAGCGCGAAGATGTACGAACCGAGCGAGGCCACGAAGTGCCAGCCGTGGTAGGCGTCCGGATAGTCGACATAGTGGCGCGGCATGCCGGCGAGGCCAAGGAAGTGCATCGGGAAGAACAGCACGTTCGCGCCGACGAAGGCCAGCCAGAAGTGCAGCCGGCCGATCCAGTCCGGGATCACGTAGCCGAACATCTTCGGGAACCAGTAGTACCAGGCGGCGAAGATGCCGAACACCGCGCCGAGCGACAGCACGTAGTGGAAGTGCGCGATCACGTAGTAGGTGTTGTGCAGCTCGCGGTCGATGCCGGCGTTGGCCAGCACGACGCCGGTCACGCCGCCGACGGTGAACAGGAAGATGAAGCCGATCGCCCAGACCATCGGCGCGGTGAAGCGGATGGAACCGCCCCACATCGTCGCGATCCACGAGAACACCTTGATGCCCGTCGGCACGGCGATCACCATGGTGGCGAACACGAAGTAGCGCTGCGTGTCGAGCGACAGGCCCACCGTATACATATGGTGCGCCCACACGATGAAGCCGACCACGCCGATGGCGACCATCGCATAGGCCATGCCGAGATAGCCGAAGATCGGCTTGCGGGCGAAGGTCGAGACGATATGCGAGACGACGCCGAAGGCCGGCAGGATCATGATGTACACTTCGGGATGGCCGAAGAACCAGAACAGGTGCTGGTAGAGCACCGGGTCGCCGCCGCCCGCGGGATCGAAGAACGTGGTGCCGAAGTTGCGGTCGGTCAGCAGCATGGTGATCGCCCCGGCGAGCACCGGCAGCGAGATCAGCAGCAGGAACGCCGTCACCAGCATGCCCCAGGCGAACAGCGGCATCTTGTGCAGCGTCATGCCCGGCGCGCGCATGTTGAGGATCGTGGTGATGAAGTTGATCGCGCCCAGGATCGACGACGCACCGGCAAGGTGAAGCGCCAGGATGCCGAAGTCGAACGACGGGCCGGGATGGCCGGACGTCGACAATGGCGGATAGGCCGTCCAGCCGCCGCCGAAGCCGAGGCTGCCGGGGGCGCCGGGCACGAACATCGAGAGAACGAGCAGGGTGAAGGCCGAGACCAGCAGCCAGAACGAGATGTTGTTGAGGCGCGGGAACGCCATGTCGGGCGCGCCGATCATGATCGGGATGAACCAGTTGCCGAAGCCGCCGATGAGCGCGGGCATGACGACGAAGAACACCATGATCAGGCCGTGGCCGGTGACGACCACGTTGAAGAGCTGCCCGTTGGAGAAGAGCTGCAGCCCCGGAGACTGCAGTTCGATGCGCATCAGGATGGACAGCGCGCCGCCCACGAGCCCCGCGCCGAGCGCGAAGATGAGATAGAGCGTGCCGATGTCCTTGTGGTTGGTCGAGAGCACCCAGCGCCGCCAGCCCGTGGGATGCGCATGCTCGTGCCCGTCATGCGCGGTTACTGTAGAAGCCATGCTCAAGCCTCCCCTTCCATGATCCGCCCGCAGCGTCCTGAACAGTTCATAATCATCTTGCGGCGGCCAGCGTCATCTCGCCGCCAGAAGCCGCGACGCGGGCCGTCCGTCGTCGGCCGCCGCGAAGCGCGTCTTCGCTTCCTGCAGCCATGCCGCATACTGCTCCTCGCTGACGACGCGGATGGCGATCGGCATGTAAGCGTGGTTCTGGCCGCAGATCAGCGAGCACTGGCCATAGTACACGCCTTCTCTCTCCGCCTTGAACCAGGTCTCGTTCAGACGCCCGGGAATGGCGTCGATCTTCAGCCCGAAGGACGGCATCGCGAAGGCGTGGATCACGTCGGCAGCCGTCACCTGCACGCGCACGGTCTTGCCCACGGGCAGCACCATCTCGTTGTCGACGGACAGGAGGCGCGTCTGCCCCTCGCCGAGCTGGTCCTCGGGAATGACGTTGGAGTCGAAGCCGAAGCCACCGCCCTGGTCCTCCGGATACTCATAGCTCCAGTACCACTGGTGCGCCGTGACCTTCACGGTGATGTCGCTCGGCGGGATGATGAGCTGCAGCCGCAGCAGCCGGAACGACGGCACCGCGATGACGACCAGAATCAGCACCGGCACCACCGTCCACGCCACCTCGAGCAGCGAATTGTGCGAGAAACGCGACGGATTGGGGTTCGACTTCTCATTGAAGCGGAAGATCACGATCAGCAGCAGCACCGCCACGAAGGCGACGATCACGCCGATGATCCACAGCAGCATGGTGTGGAAATCGTGCATCGCGTGCGCGACGTCGGTCACCGGCACCTGGAGGCCGACCTGCCACGGCACCGGCTGGCCGGGAACCGCCGCATGGCCGCTGCCGGCAGCGAACAGGACCGGCACGGCCAGCATGAAAGCGAGCGCCAGCCGGGCCGCGCCAGTGGCCGCACCGATCAGGGTCGTGAGCGACCGCAAGCGAAAAAACGCGTTTCCCATCGTCCGTCCGATGCTCCCGTTACTGGCGAGGCGTCTCGTGCCCATGACCCCGTCTCTCAACACTGACATCCGCCAGGCAATATACCCTAGCGGTTTGATACTGACAGCTTTTTACCGTTCGGGTGAACCGGCGGCCCATCGCCTTTTCCCCCGACGACCAGTTTTGACTTCCATCAAAGACCACAACCGCGCGCTCGGTGCAACCGCCTTGCGCGCCGATCATCCGGCGGCCGTCACTGCCATACAACGTCCCGCCATGCACCGCCAGTCTGGAATCCTTGAAAATCATCGCACCGCCTCATTTTCCCCATCCGCCTGCGACATGCTGAGAGATTGTGCGGAGCGATGCGTTTATCGTCGATCGGAGCGCGCGAAAGTGGCTAAATCGCCCCGAATCATATACCGATCGGCTGTCGGATCAGGGGGAACGGGAGGCGGCGGGCCGTGCGATGCTGTGTCGCATGGCGCCGGTGCTGACAACGGCACGGGCGGCAGGTCTTCAGGCGACAGGTCTCCGGGCGACGAGCCCCGGCGCGCTGTTCCCCGTTCCGGGGGTCCGGGCCGGGAGGCCCGGCATCGCCGGCGGCGTTCGGCGCGGCGTCGTCTTTGACTTGCGCCGCTTTGCGTGGTTTAGGTTGAGGCGTTTTCCGGCGCGGGTGGATCTTGTCGGCGGCATGCGACCCCGGCGACGTGCGGCCCCGGCGCGTGGCCGGATATGCGCGCGCGATCCGGCGACCGTTCTTCGCCGGTCCTTCCGTCAATGGAGGGACCGGCCTCCTCCTTGATGCTGAAGTGGATGCTGGAAGTGGATTCTCGGGAAGTGAAGCCTATGTTCCGCCGTATCGCCCGTTTCACCGCTCACGCCGCCTCCCTTGCCGCGCTTCTCGGCGTTTCGCTCGCAAGCCTCGTCGCCGGTCACGCGCCGGCGGCGGCGCAGGGCGTCGTGCGCGCCACCCACGGTGAATGGCAGATGCGCTGCGAAACGCCCCCCGGCGCATCGGCCGAGCAGTGCGCGCTGGTGCAGAACGTCGCGGCGGAGGACCGGCCGAACATCTCGCTGCTGGTGATCGTGCTGAAGACGGCCGACAACAAGAACCGCCTGCTGCGGGTCGTCGCGCCCCTCGGGGTGCTGCTGCCGGCCGGCCTCGGCCTCAAGATCGACGAGACCGATGTCGGGCGCGCTGGCTTCGTGCGCTGCCTCAACACTGGATGCATCGCCGAGGTGGTGATGGACGATACGCTGCTGGGCCGGCTGAAAGAGGGACAGACCGCGACCTTCATCGTGTTCCAGACGCCGGAGGAAGGCATCGGCATTCCCGTGGCGCTGAACGGCTTCGCTCCCGGTTTCGACGCGCTGCCGTGAGCGCGCTCCGGAGACGGACAGAAGGACCGCCCGCAAGAAAACGCCGCAAGAAAACCGCTCAAGAAAACGCCGCAAGAGGCTACCCGCAAGAGGCTTCCCATGACGAGCACCGTTTCCCGTCCCGCGTCTCGCGGCCAGCATCCCGGCAGGCCTCGCGCGCCGACGTTGGCGCTGGCCGCGCTCTGCGCCGCGTCGATCCTTGCGGGGTGCCAGTCTTCCGGCGGCGAAAGCACGGGCTCGACATTGCGCAACTTCGTCCTCTACGGCGGCGCAACGGTGCCGCCGGAGGCGCCGCTGCCCGTCGACGATCTCGTCTGCCCCGGCTTCGACATATTCGAGGGCGGTTCGGCCGCCCGTTCCGGCGAGGGACGTTCCCTGCGCTACCAGCTGTCGATCCGGACCACGGCGCGCGAATGCTTCACCCAGGCCGACGGATCGCGGACGGTAAACGTCGGCGTCGAGGTGCTGGCCCTGCTCGGGCCGGCGGGATCGCCCGGCACCTTCTCCGCCCCGCTCAGGATCGCCGTCAAGCGCGGCGACACGGTGCTCGACAGCCGCACCCGGCAGATATCCGTCGCCATCCCGGCGGGCGAGGCCCAGAATATCGTCCGCATCGTGGAGGAAGGGCTGCACCTGCCCGAGGACGCCACCGGCGTGCTGATCGAGATCGGCCTGGGATCGCAGCCCGCCCGCCGGGCGCGCCGATAGCCGGCCCCGGACGGGCAGCGCCATGCCGGATCGCCTGCTCTATACCCGTGATCACGAATATGTCCGCATGGTCTCCGAAACCGCCGCCGCGGTCGGCATCGGCGCCTATGCGGTCGAGGCGCTGGGCGGCGTCGTCTCGGTGACGCTGCCGCCCGTCGGGCTTATGGTGCGGGCCGGCGACAGCATCGCGGCCTTCGAGAGCGCCAAGGCGGCGTGCGAGGTGTTCGCCCCCGCTTCCGGCACGGTCACGGCGATCAACGAGCCGCTTCTCACCCGCCCGGCCCTCGTCAACGGCGACCCGTTGGGCGCGGGCTGGTTCTTCCGGCTGGAACTCGCCGACCCGGCCGAGCTGGCGCGGCTCTTCGACGCCGACGCCTACGCGCTATACCTGGACAGCCTCGGGTAGGCAGTGGAACGGGCGGCGCAATGCAGTCACCCGACAGGATTGCGCAACTCCCGCAGCCCACAAGACATGAACCGTCGTGACACAAACCTTCCGCAGGACCATAAGTGCTACGTTGACAGCCTTCGACTTTCATATTATTCTGAAAATAGTAGAAATTTTTTTGCATTTATTGTCAGCAGTTATGTTTTTCAGTAATTGGAATATGGAATAAATCGTAGATTGAGCAATAAACACTTCAAATATAGCAGAAGAGATACTTAATAGAGCTTATGCGCATATAAACATACCTGTTTTCTCGCATAAAATACGATCGGGCTTGCCCTGTACAGCGCGCGTGCAACGCGGCATGTGACGCGCCCGGCTCGGCACAGAGGGGCCAGAGGTTTATTTCAATGTCATATACTACCGGAGCGACTAATGACCCTGCGGCAGACGCTTTCGCCATCGCCCGGGTGAACAATGGCCGGGACACGCCTGTGCCCCGGCGGCCGTCAGAAACCGCCCACCGCGCCCATTTCGACAACCGGGCCGTCGTTGCGGGAAGCGCCCCGTCCACCTCGTTCGCCGGCCGGCGCCTGTCCGGCCCCGCCGGCGATGGCCAAGTTGCTGCACAAGTCACTGCCCAAGTCGATGCCCATGCCGCAACCGGCCGGCTGAGAGCGAAGGAGCGCAGGCGCGCGTTCTCGGAGGCGACGCCAGCATCGCGAACCGCCGCCGAAGCCTTCCACGCTGCCGCCGCCAGTGCCTGGCCCGTCGTCGCCCGTTACCGCATCTACGCCGTCGCCGCGCATAGGTACATGTCCGCCGAAAGCCCTTCCGCGACGCGGAGCGGACAGGTGGGCCGGCAGCAGCTCATGCAGATGATGAGAATACTCGACTATTTCGCGCCGCTGCGGCACTCGGAGCCCCGCATCGCCGTCGCGCATGTCGCGTCGGAGAGCAGGAAGCTGGTGGACAGGCTGTTGTCGGGAACCGACTGCCAGGCAGCGGAACTGCGCGACAGCGTCAGGATCATCGAGGACAATGCAGCCTCTGCGGCGTCCGCGCGGCATATCAGGGAAAGCAAGTCGTTCCGCACATTCCTCGCGGCCATCGACGCCGGCTCTCCGGTCGACATCGCAGCTCCGGAGGCAGACGGGCTGCACCGCATGTCGGGGGACATCCTGATCGACTACGTGAACGCCATCGGCCGGTTGCAGAGGCTGGCTCAAGACAGCAGGGACGACGACGCCTTGCTCGAAGACTTCGTGCGTGCGCAAACGCCGCCGGAGCGGTCCGTGCCGGCGGGCCGCAGCGGGCCGCGCCGCATCCCCTTCGTCCCCGAGAGCGAGAAGGAGATCCTCCGTTCCAGCATCGACATGGCGCTGGGCGACGAGAAGGCCATCTCCCGTTTCTCGGTTGGCCGCAAAGACGATCTGATGATCGATGGCGAAAGGCTGTTGCTGACAATCGGGACGACAGTTGCCGAGCATACCAGAGCGCTGCTGCCAGAATCCGAACAGTAATTCCCGATCATACCCATTGTCGAACCCGCATCGGGAAGGCAACGGACGCAGTTTTGCGCATTTTTATGCCACAAATACCCGTTAGGCGGGTGGAAACAGTTTTCCTTCATCCGCCCCGATAACGGTGCAGTCTTCATCGTGTGCTACGAGGACTTGCCACACCGGCTGGCGGCGGATGGTTCTCCCGGGCGAATTTGCGCCGCCGCGCCAATGGCGTCGGTCCAAATCTGATTGCAAGACATCAATGGATCTTTTTCTGACCGGACTGAAATTTCTGATCACCGTCGTGGTCGGCCTGCTGCCGATCATGAACCCCGTCAGCACGATGCCGCTGTTCCTGTCGCTGACGGAACGCGCGCCGGACAGCTTCCGGCGGCAGCAGGCGCGCAAGTGCTGCCTCTACGCCTTCGGCATTCTGGCGACGTTCCTGATCGCCGGGCACGGCGTCATCGCACTGTTCGGCATCTCGCTCGCCGGCATCCGCGTCGCCGGCGGCCTCATCCTGCTGGTGGCAAGCACGCGCATGCTGTTCTCGGGCGACAGCGAGGCCTCGTCCGTGGGCGAGGACATGGAGCAGATCCGCAGCACCAGCATCGACTATTCGTTCTCTCCCCTCGCCATGCCGATCATGAGCGGGCCAGGCTCCATCGCCGCGATGCTCAGCTTCGCCTCGGGCGTGCCCGAGAACCACGTCGTGGGCGGCTACATCGTCATCCTCATGGGCATCGGCGTCGTGGTGGGCCTCACCTACGGGGTGCTGCGCTGCGCCAACATGCTGTCGCGCTTCCTCGGCCCGCAAGGCGTCTCGGCCACGACCAAGATCATGGGCTTCCTGCTCGCCTGCATCTCGGTCCAGATCACCGCCTCCGGCGTCAGGGAATTCATCCTCGAGGGCATCGCCCGTTAATGCCCGTTAACGCCTGGGGCAGCCGGACATGTGGCAGCGGATCCACACATTGCGGATTGATTCGCCGCAAAGCCGATTGATTCGCGATTTTCCGCCCGCATCAACCATTCGTTTACCGCTCTCCTTAAGAATCTCTCCCAACCGCGCCGGTCAGGGGGGCAGCCGGCACGCCACGCAAAAGTATTGAGTCAATAGAATCGGTTAGGCTGAGTTTTCACCTTTTGACGAATCCAAGCTGAATCCCACCCGATTCGCCTTGCACAGAGATTTGCATCGAAAGAGCGATCTTTCAGCGTAAATAACTTGCCAGCGCGAATCACGTTTTGTTAACCATTAGAGCATAGCGTTTCGGGTTGAAGACGTTCGGGACGAACGACGGAGTGGCGATGAGCCGCTCACGCTACCGTCGTGCCCGATGTCGGCAAACCCGGAGGCTGGATGTCGCGAAGCTTGATCGCCGGAAAGTTCGAATAGCTTGAAGCTTGATCGTTTTGGGCCAACAGCACAGGGAGCCTCGGAAACGAGGTTGGGGACGAGGCCATGCGCGTATTGCTCATAGAGGACGATAGCGCCACTGCGCAAAGCATCGAATTGATGCTGAAGTCCGAGAATTTCAACGCCTATACGACGGACCTTGGCGAGGAGGGCGTCGACCTCGGCAAGCTCTATGACTACGACATCATCCTGCTCGATCTGAATCTGCCCGACATGTCGGGCTACGAGGTGCTGCGCAGCCTGCGCGTCGCCAAGGTCAAGACGCCGATCCTGATCCTCTCGGGCCTCGCCGGGATCGAGGACAAGGTCAAGGGCCTCGGCTTCGGCGCCGACGACTACCTCACCAAGCCGTTCCACAAGGACGAGCTGGTGGCGCGCATCCACGCCATCGTCCGGCGCTCCAAGGGCCACGCGCAGTCGGTGATCACCACCGGCGACCTCGTCGTGAACCTCGACGCCAAGACGGTCGAGGTGGCCGGCGCGCGCGTGCACCTGACGGGCAAGGAATACCAGATGCTCGAGCTGCTCTCGCTGCGCAAGGGCACGACGCTGACCAAGGAGATGTTCCTCAACCATCTCTACGGCGGCATGGACGAGCCGGAGCTCAAGATCATCGACGTCTTCATCTGCAAGCTGCGCAAGAAGCTGTCCAACGCCTCGGCCGGCACCAACTACATCGAGACCGTCTGGGGCCGTGGCTATGTCCTGCGCGAGCCGGGATCGTCGGAAGAGCGGATGGCCGGCTGAACGCGCGCCCCTGCTCCCACGCATGCCCGCCCATCGGGCTGAAGCCGCTTCCCGGCATGCCCTCATTGCCCGGGGACGGCGAATAGACAATCTGAATCGGCGCCGCTCAGATGCGGCAGTTCAAATGCGATAGTTGCGGTTACTTCTCGCGCGTCAACCCCAACAGGCGCGCGATGCGGGCAAGGATGCCCCTGGCGGCCGGCTGGCCAGCGTCCACGGCTTCGCCGCCCCCAGTATCCGGCGCGCTCAGCACCGCCTCCCCCTTCTCGACGGTCGCCACGGTTTCGGCGCCTTGCGCCTCGCGCTGCTCGGGCGGCAGCGCGGCGGCCGGCGGCGGCGAGACCAGCGCAACACGCTCGGCGAGCGCCGGCTCGGCCTGCGGCGGCGCTTCCGCCTGCTGCGGGGCGGCGGGCGGAACCGGCGGCCCCTCGTCGTCCGGAACCGCGGGCGGAGGCAGGCCGGAAACGGCGGGGCGCGTGCGGCCGGCGCCCTCCCGCCCCCGGGCGCGGGGACGGCGGCCGCGCAAGACCGGCGGCAGCGCGGCGAGCGCACTCGAAAGCACCGCGGCGCCGGCTTTCTCCTCAATCGGCTTCTTGTCAACGGGCTTCTTGTCACGGGATGCGGGCTCATCGGCGAGCAAACCGAAAAAGCGCGCGATCTCGAGCGTGGACGACAGGCCGATATCGGCGAAATGCGGTCCCGGCTGCTCGTGCAGGTCCGCCCGCGCGGCGGCGATCGGGACGGCGTGGCCGAGATGCTCGATGGCCACGGCCTCGATCACGACCTCGCCGTCGGCATCGCGCCAGCGCATGCGCTTGGTGCCGCCGACGTCCTCCTCCTCGGTCGCCAGTTCGCTGAGGCCATGGACATCCGTCCACTGCTTGACGATCTCCACCGCGTTCGACGGCTTCACGACATCGTCGCCGAGGCCCTGCCACACGGCCACCCGCGGCCAGGGCATGGCGATCCTGCTGTCCGTCAGATCGCCGAGGGGGGACGCCGCCCGCACCTCGTCGCCCCAGGCCGTGGGCGAGCGGGTGGCGCCGTCCATCATCACCTGCAGCGCATCGTGCACCGTCACCGCCGACCGGTAGGGCAATCCGGCGATGATGGCGCCGGCGGCAAAGACGTCGGGATAGGTCGCGAGCATGACGTTCGCCATCGCGCCCCCGGCCGACAGGCCGGTGATGAAAATGCGCTGGCGGTCGAGATCGTGCTGCTCGGCCAGAAAGCCGACCATCTGACGGATGGACGCCGCCTCGCCCAGATCGCGCGTGATGTCGCTCGGCCGGAACCAGTTGAAGCAGCGGCGCGGGTTGTTCTCTCCGCGCTGCTGGGCGAACAGCACCGCGAACCCGTGCTCCTCCGCCAGCCACGACCAGCCGGAAGAGCGGTCGTAGCCCGGCGCGGTCTGGGTGCAGCCGTGCAGCACCACGACGAGCGGCGCCTGCGGGGCGAGGCCCTCCGGCACGTACTGGAACATGCGCAGGTTGCCGGGGTTGTCGCCGAAATTCTCGACCTCCGAGAGCCGACAGCCCTCCTCATCGTCCATCTCGCTCTCGTCCAGCAGATGCGGCAGGGAGAACAGCGTCTCCCACTGCAACCGCCACAGGGCGAGATTGGCTGTCGTCGATGCAATTCCCGTCATTCAGTTCCATCTTTCTTGTTTTCACACCGCCGGGGGCAACAGGAAAGACGATGAAAAAAAGCGAAACGTCGTCTTGCGACCCTGTATCACCCGTATTCCGCCGGTTTACAGCGGACCTTCACGCATCAATGCTGCCGCATTGCAGCAAAACGGTGTCAACCAGATCAAGATGTGCTCCATCACACATTGATCAAGACGTACCGGCGCGAAACAAATATTCGGTCCGTACCTTCCATCGGCATTGAAAATACATCAATAGTCCGATTCCGTCCACCCTCGGCCACACCAGTCGGTGGGTGGATTTTCCACAAGAACGACCGGCGAGGCAACGCCGGATGAGACCGCCGGCATCACGATTTATTGCAGTTCCGCACGCCTCTTTCCGGCCGCCGTGCCGCTATGCAACAAAGACGACGACGGCGACGCGCATCGGAGCGCGGACGCCCGCGCCGCGCGCTCGTCACCACGGCGTCCATGTTAACATGGGGTCCAAGATAGCAAGATTACAGGTGCCCGGAATCCCGGTCAGTCCGTTGCGCCGGGGCGTTCGCCGGTCCGGCGCCGCCTCACCCGAAAACGAGGAGGCCGGCAAGGCCCGCCGCGCCCACGACGATGCGCCACCACGCGAACACGCCGAAGCCGTAGTGCGACACGAAGACGAGCAGCGAGCGCACCACCAAGAGGCCAGCCAGGAACGCGGTGACGAAGCCGACGACGATCAGGGTGACATCGTTCGTGCTGAGGTTCTGATAGTTCTTCAACAGGTCGTAGGCAAAGGCCGCGACCATGGTCGGCATGGCCAGGAAGAAGGAGAACTCCGTGGCCGAGCGCTTGTCCGCCCCGGTCAGCATGGCGCCGACGATGGTCGCCCCCGACCGCGAGACGCCGGGGATCATGGCAACGCACTGGGCGAATCCGATGATGACGCAATTTCTGAGCGGAAACTGCGTCGCATCGTCAAACTTCGGCGCGAGCCGCAGATTGTCGATGACGATCAGCACGAAACCGCCGATGATCAGCGTGACGCAGACGATCCAGGGATTGAAGAGCACGTTCTTGATGAAGCCGTGCGCCAGCACGCCGATCGCCACCGCCGGCAGGAAGGCCAACAACACGCCGAGCACGAAACGCTGCACCTTCGGGTCCGTGCGGATGGTCCGGGCCATCGTGAGGAGCCGCCCGAAATAGACCAGCATGATGGCGAGAATGGCGCCGAGCTGCACCAGCACCTCGAAGGTCTTGCCGTTCGACTCGAAGCCGATGAAATGCCCGAGCAGCAGCAGATGGCCGGTGGACGAGACGGGAATGAACTCCGTCAGCCCCTCCACGATCCCGAGCACCGCCGCCTCAAACAGATCGCCGAACGCAGCTCCTAGCACCATGATTGTTCCTTTCCGCAGGGAACCCGCCCAAAGCGATCACCAAAGCCGTTCCACCGAGCTACCGCACTTCTGCGCCCGTAGCGTTAGCGAACCTTTAATGACATCCCGGTTTTGCGCCAATACCCTCTATAAAAACCGGTTGTTTACGCCGCATGCCGGCTCTATGAGTGACAGGTAGTGCGGGCGTGGACTTCGTCGGCGGGATTCTTCCACACCGAACGATTGTTGACGTCCATTCGCGCTTCGTCGCGCCACAATCCTGCCTTCCCGGCATGTACGGCTGACCCCATGGCGACCTTGTTTCACTATCCCTTCTGCCCTCATTCGCGCTTCATCCGCCTCGTCATGGCGGAGATGGGCCTCGAATCGGCTCTCATGGAGGAGAAGCCCTGGGAGCGCCGTCAGGAGTTCCTGATCATGAACCCGGCCGGCAGCCTGCCGGTGTTCCTGGAGGAGCAGGGTTTCGCCGTGCCCGGCCCCACGGTGATCGCGGAATATCTCGATGAAACCCGTGGCCTCGGGCTCGACGGCCGCCGCCTGCTGCCGGAAAGCCCCGCCGCGCGGGTCGAGGTGCGCCGGCTGATGGAATGGTTCCTGACCAAGTTCCACGAAGAAGTGTCCGGGTATCTCGTGACCGAGAAGATCTACAAGCGCTTCATCGGCGTCGCCGACGGCGGCGGCCCGCCGGACATGAGCGCCATCCGCGCCGCCCGCGCCAACGTGCGCTACCACCTGAAATATATCGGCTTTCTCATCTCCCGGCGGAACTGGCTCGCCGGCTCCGACCTCACCTACGCCGATCTCGCGGCGGCAGCCCATCTCTCCAGCGTCGATTATCTCGGCGACGTGCCCTGGGACGAGGACGAGACCGCCAAGGGCTGGTATGCGCGCGTCAAGTCGCGCCCCTCCTTCCGCACCCTGCTGGCGGACCGCGTTCCCGGCATGCCGGCGGCAAGCCACTACGCCGACCTCGATTTCTGACCGCCGGCTTTTCGCCGCCGGGGGCATCCGTGCCAGAGCACTTTCCGATCAAATGGAATCATTTGATCGGAAAGTGCTCCAGATTGAAGACCCTAAAGGATTTCACCGTTTCCGTGAAACGGCGAAATCCTTTAGGGTCAGTCGCGGTGCACCTTCACGGCGCATGGACGACAGAGGATGACCCGTTTGGACGCCCGCTCCCCCGCCCTTCCGGTATCCGAGGCCGCGCGGCTGAAGCGCGACCTGGTCGCGCGCGCACACTCCGAGGGCTTCGACGTGGTGCGCGTCACCGGCCCGGACAGCATCCCTGAAGCGCGCGAGCGGCTCGACCGCTGGCTGGAGGCGGGCCACCACGGCTCCATGGACTGGATGGCCGAGACCGCCGACCGGCGCGCCTCGCCGCGCGCCCTGTGGGCGCAGGTGCGCTCGGTCGTCATGCTGGCCATGAACTACGGCCCCGCCGACGGCCCGATGGAACTGCTCACGCGTCGTTCCCAAGGCGTCATCTCGGCCTATGCCCGCAACCGCGACTATCACGACATCATCAAGGCCAAGCTCAAGCAGGTCGCGGGTTTTCTCGCCTCCCGCGCGGGAGCGGACGTCAAGGTGTTCGTGGACACGGCGCCGGTCATGGAGAAGCCGCTGGCGCAGGCCGCCGGCCTCGGCTGGGTGGGCAAGCATTCGGTCGTCGTCTCGCGCGCGTTCGGCGGCTGGCTCCTGCTCGGCGTCATCTACACCACCGCCGAGCTGCCGCCCGACACGCCCGAACGCGACCATTGCGGCAATTGCCGGCGCTGCCTCGATATCTGCCCCACCGATGCCTTCCCCGCGCCCTACCAGCTCGACGCGCGCCGCTGCATCGCCTACCTCACCATCGAGCACAAGGGGCCGATCGCGCGCGAATTCCGGACCGCCATCGGCAACCGCGTGTTCGGCTGCGACGATTGCCTCGCCGTCTGCCCGTGGAACAAGTTCGCCCAGACCGCCCGCGAGGCCAGGCTGATGGCGCGCGCGGACAATACCGCGCCCCCGCTCGCGGAACTCGCCCGTCTCACCGACGCCGCCTTCCGCGAGCGCTTCGCCGGGTCGCCGGTGAAGCGCACCGGGCGTGAGCGCTTCATCCGCAACGTGCTGATCGCCATCGGTAATTCCGGCGATGCCGATCTCGTACCCGCGGCCCGCGATCTGCTCGCCGATCCCTCGCCCCTCATTCGCGGCGCGGCGGTCTGGGCGCTGTCGCAACTGCTCGCGCCGGACGCCTTCGCGGCGCTCGCGCGCGGCCGCCTCGCCCGTGAGAATGACGGGGAGGTCATCGGGGAATGGCGCGCCGCGCTCACCGAGAGGGACGCCGCATGAGACTTTTCGTATTCGGCCTCGGCTATACGGCGCTGACCCTGATCGCGCGCGAGCGGGGCCGGTTCTCGCACATCGCCGGCACCGTGCGGACACCGGAGAAGGCTGAAGCGCTGCGCGTGGACGGCGTCGATGCGCACGTGTTCGGCGACGATGCCGCCATCACCGACGCCGCGCGCGCGGATGCCGTCCTCGCCAGCGTGCCGCCCTCGCCCGCAGGCGATCCGGCGCTGGAATGGCTCGGGCGGACCCGCGTGACGCCTTCCGCCGGCTGGATCGGCTACCTGTCGACGGTCGGCGTCTACGGCGACCACGCCGGCGCCTGGGTCGACGAGAATTCCCCGACACTGACCCATAACGCCCGCTCGCAATGGCGCATCGCGGCGGAGCAGGCATGGCTCGACCTCGCCGGGGCGGTGGGCGCGCGCGGCTTCGTCTTCCGCCTGCCGGGCATCTACGGCCCCGGCCGCAACAGCCTGCGCGACGTCGCGCAAGGCAAGGCGCGCAACATCGTCAAGGCCGGACAGGTGTTCAACCGCGCCCACGTCGCCGACATCGCCGCTGCCATCGCGGCCACGTTCGCGGCGGATGCGCCGGGCGGCGTCTACAACGTCACCGACGACGAACCGGCCTCCCAGGGCGAGGTAGTGACCTTCGCCGCCCGGCTGCTCGGGGTGCCCTCTCCGGCGCCCGTGCCCTTCGAAACCGCGGCACTTTCGGAGATGGCGCGCAGCTTCCACCTCGAAAACAAGCGCGTGAGCAATGCCAGGCTCAAGGCACTGCCGGGTTTTTCGTTGACGTATCCGACCTATCGGGAGGGGCTCGCCGCCCTGTTCGCCGCCGGCGAAGGCCGGGTTACGGCCTGATTGCGATCCGCGCCTCACCCCGGTTGATCGCGGCGACGGCGGCGGTGAACCGCCCGTCGGCCTCGTGCAGCACGACGGGCGGGAGCAGACTGAGCGGCGCGCGCGAGCCCTTGATTCCGGCCACCAGCACCCGCACCGCAGGCTGATCCGCATGCGGGTGGACGGGACGCACCGTCACGGCGCCGAACCGGCCCTCGAAGCCGGCGAGCAGTTCCTGCAGGGCGTCGGCCCGGTGCACCACGACGACGGCCCCGCCGGGCCGCGCCACGTCGGCGCAGGCGCGCAGCCAGTCGTCGAGCGTGCCGCCCGAGAGCACATGCGCCGCGCGGCGCGCCGCATCGGGAGAGCGGCGCACCTGTCCTTCGTCATGAAACGGCGGGTTGGTGAGCACGAGATCGGCGCTCTCGCGCAGTCCGGCGTCGCGCCGGCCGGCGGGCGAGAACAGGTCGACCGCCACCGTGGACACGCGCCCCGCAAGCCCGTTCAGCCCGATGTTGCGCGCCGCCAGATCGAGCGCCTGCGCGTCGCGCTCCACCAGCGTGACGCGCGCCGCGGGCGCGAGAGCCGCCGCAGCGAGCCCCACCGTGCCGACGCCCGCGCCGAGGTCGGCGGCATGCCCGGCGAAACCCTCCGGAACGGTTGCCGCCAGCAGCAGCGCGTCGGTGCCCGCCCTGTGCCCGCGCCGGGGCTGCAACAGCCGCAGCCGCTCGCCGAGCAGCCTGTCCTCGACGATGTCCGCGCAGAGGTCCTGGAACGCGTCCGTCATTCGCCCTCGAACTGCACCAGCGTGCGCACGGTCACGCCGAGCCGGCGCAGCCTCTCCGCGCCGCCGAGGTCCGGCAGATCGATGACGAACACGGCCGCCACCACCTCCGCCCCGATGCGGCGCAGCAGGTCGACGGCCGCCGTCGCGGTGCCGCCGGTGGCGATCAGATCGTCGACCAGGATGACGCGCTCGCCGGCGGCGATGGCGTCGCGGTGCATCTCGATCTCGTCGAGGCCGTATTCCAGCGAATAGGCGATCGACACCGTCTCGTAGGGCAGCTTGCCCTTCTTGCGGATCGGCACGAAGCCGGCGGAGAGCTGATGCGCCACCGCGCCGCCGAGGATGAAGCCGCGCGCCTCGATGCCCGCCACCTTGTCGATCTTGGCGCCGGGCCATGGCTGCACCAGCTCGTCGACCGCGCGCCGCAACGCACGGGCGTTGCCCAGCAGGGTGGTGATGTCGCGGAAGACGACACCGGGACGGGGATAGTCGGGAATGGAGCGGATCGCCGCCCTGATGTCGCCCGTCAAGCTCTGGCTCATGAACACCCCCTCATGCCGCGGCAGGATAACCCGATTTCCGCCCGCCTCAAAAAGAAACCCCCTCGCGGGGGTCTCTGGCAAGCTCAAAAGAATCGCGCCGCCTCAGGCGTGGTGCTCCTCGGCGTGGGTGCTGGCCCAGATCTTCTTCTTGGTGAAGTAGAGCAGGCCGGCGAAAACGACGAGGAAGATGATCACCTTGAACCCGAGCTGCTTGCGCGCCTCGAGATGCGGCTCGGCCGCCCACATCATGAACGCCGTCACGTCGCGGGCGTACTGATCCACCGTCTCCGGCACGACGGCGCGTCCGTCCTCGCCCCGGGGGAACTCCACCTGCTCGTCGGCGAGCGGCGGCGGCATGGCGATCAGGTGGCCGGGGAAGTACTCGTTGTAATACTGGCCGGGCTGCAGCGTGACGCCCTCCGGCGGCTCCTCGTAGCCGGTCAGAATGGCGTGGATCAGATCCGGCCCCTGCTCCTGATACAGGGTGAAGATATCGAAAATGAAGGTCGGAAAGCCGCGCGTGTAGGTGCGCGCCTTCGCCAGCAGCGAGAAGTCCGGCGGATAGGCGCCGCCGTTCGCCGCGCGTGCCGCCTGCTCATTGGGAAAGGGCGACGGGAAGCGGTCGGAGGGAATGCCCGGACGCTCGAACATGTCGCCGGAGTCGTCGGGGCCGTCCTGAATCTGGTACTCGGCGGCGAGCGTCCTGACCTGATCCTCGGTGAAGCCGGGACCGCCGGGCTCGGCCAGGTTGCGGAACGCCACGCGGCTCAGCGCATGGCAACCGGCGCACACCTCGCGATAGACCTTGAAGCCGCGCTGGAGCTGCGCCCGGTCATACGTGCCGAAGGGGCCGGCGAACGACCACGATACCGCCGGCGGATGCACCGCCTCGCCGGCCGCGTGGGCAGGCGCGAGACCCGCAGCCGCAAGCCCCGCGACGGAAAGTCCGGCAGCAACGCCCAGGGCAGCCACGACGCGCTTGATGCCCCTTGCGAACCCGGGCTTTTCGGCGGCGGCGCCGGTATCGTTGTTCTGGCTCATTTCCCGTTTCTCCCGAGAGAGCAGGCTTTCGTTCTCATCTGCGCGGATCGTCGACATCAGCCTGCTCCGACTTGCTTGCCGGCGGCGGCGGGCGCCGGCGCTGGCTTCAGCACCGCCTCGGCGATGGAGCTGGGCAGCGGCTTCGTCCTTTCCACGAGGCCGAGCAGCGGCAGGATGATGAGGAAGTGCGCGAAGTAATAGGCCGTCAGGATGCGGGCGGCGATGACATAGCCGCCCTCGGCCGGCATGGCGCCGAGGTATCCAAGCCCCACGGCCACCGCCGCGAACACCCAGAACAGCTGCTTGTACAGCGGCCGGTAGATGGCGGAGCGCACCTTCGACGTATCGAGCCATGGCAGGAAGGCGAGCACGGCGATGGAGCCGAACATCGCGATCACGCCGCCGAGCTTGGAGGGGATGGCGCGCAGGATGGCGTAGAACGGCAGGAAGTACCATTCGGGCACGATGTGCGCCGGCGTCACCAGCGGGTTGGCCTCGATGTAGTTGTCGGCGTGGCCGAGAAAGTTCGGCGTGTAGAACACGAACCACGAGAAGAACACGAAGAACACGATGACGCCGAACAGGTCCTTGATGGTCGCGTGCGGCGTGAACGGCACCGAATCCTTGCGGATGTCCTTGATCTCGACGCCGGTCGGGTTGTTCTGGCCGACATGGTGCAGCGCCCAGATGTGCAGCACGACGACGCCCGCGATCATGAAGGGCAGCAGGTAGTGCAGCGAGAAGAAGCGGTTCAGCGTCGGGTTGTCGACCGAGAAGCCGCCCCACAGCCAGGTCACGATCGGATCGCCGACGAACGGCAGCGCCGAGAACAGGTTGGTGATGACGGTCGCGCCCCAGAAGCTCATCTGCCCCCACGGCAGCACATAGCCCATGAAGGCGGTCGCCATCATCAGCAGGAAGATGACCACGCCCAGAATCCACAGCACCTCGCGCGGCGCCTTGTAGGAGCCGTAGTAGAGGCCGCGGAACATGTGGATATAGACCGCGATGAAGAACATCGACGCGCCGTTCGCGTGCAGGTATCGCAGCAGCCAGCCGAAGTTCACGTCGCGCATGATGTGCTCGACCGAGGAGAACGCCATCGTCACGTGCGGCGTGTAGTGCATCACGAGCACCACGCCGGTGAGGATCTGCGCCACCAGCATGAACGAGAGAATGGCGCCGAACGTCCACAGGTAGTTCAGGTTGCGCGGGGTCGGAAAGGCGACGAACGAGGAATGGAGAAGGCTGATGATGGGCAGCCGGCTTTCCAGCCACTTCGTGACGCCGCTTTGTGGAACGTAGGTCGAATGTCCGTGCATAGGCTCTTCTCGCGGGCTTTTCTCGAAATCTGGCTCTTCTCTGCTATGGCACTGAGCGACGGCAGCGTAGCGAAGCGCTGTTCCGGCGGAGGCCACCTCAGCCGATGCGGATGCTGGTGTCGGAAATGAACTGATAGGCGGGGATGTGGAGGTTCTCCGGCGCGGGGCCGCGCCGGATGCGGCCGGCCGAATCATAGTGGGAGCCATGGCAGGGGCAGAACCAGCCGTCGTAGTCGCCGGAGTTGCCCAGCGGCACGCAGCCCAGGTGCGTGCAGATGCCGACCATGACGAGCCACGCCTCCCTGCCGTCGGCGGCGCGGTTCTCGTCGGTCGCCGGCGCGTCGGCCGGCAGGTTGTCGTTGCGCGCCAAGCCGTCGACGAGCTGGCTGACCTCGACGGCCTGCGCCTCCTCGATCTCCTTGGGAGTCCGGTGGCGGATGAACACGGGCTTGCCGCGCCACTTGATCGTGATGCTCTGGCCCTCGGTCACCTGGCTGAGATCGACATCAACCGAACTCAGCGCCAGCGTCGAAGCATCGGGGTTCATCTGGTGGATGAAGGGCCAGGCCAGCGCCGCGACGCCCACCGCGCCCACCGCTCCGGTTGCGATGTAGAGAAAGTCTCGCCGTGTCGGCTCGACGTTCGCAGTCTCTGCCACGTTAGCTCCCCAATCGTTCTTCCGGCGCCGGCCCGCGCAGGGCCACATGCGCCCAAAAACAAACCTCTGACCCGGAACGACGCCACACCCCGGCGCAGCCCGCATGAGGGCGCCGAACCACGGGGCACGCAAGCCGCAAGACCTGCCACCCCGGACTCGCCGCCCGGCGGTTCCGTGCCCAAGGCTCTTTGGCACGGTTCCAGAATTATGTCCAGAGCTACACTGCAACGGTCTCAATGAGCAACAGATTCGCACGCGTTTCCCGACGCCTAGACCCGCTCGCCGCCCATCGCTTGCGGCGCGGGCCGTAAAGCTGTCATATGCACCTGATACCGATCTTCCGATCTGCACTCTCATGCGAGGAGAATGGACATGAGCTTCACCGTCGGCGATGTCGTCATGCTCAAATCGGGCGGACCCGCCCTCACCGTCACGGGTGTGGGAAGCGAAGGCGTTACCGTCGTTTGGTACGCCGACAGCGAGGATAATTTCCGCACGACGCTGCTGCCTCCCGAGACCCTCATCCTCTTCGACGACGAGGACGAGCTCGATCTCGACGATCAGGAGGAAGAGGACGACGAAGACGAAGAAGACGACATCGCCTGAGGCCGAAGCCCGCCCGCCGGGGCGGACGCCGCTCCCGCCGCATGCGTGAATATGTCGCTGCTGCCGCGCGGGCCGCGGCGCCCGTCCGGGCGGCGCGTCAGTCCGCCGGCACGCGGCGCACCGTGCATTCGATGCGCCCGTCGCCGAGGTCGCGCCAGCTCTCCATCTCGGTGACGTAGGCGGAGCGGTGCGGGCGCTCCATCCATTCGCGCGCCTTGGAGCGTGCTTCTTTTCTCGACATGATGTAAGTTTGTCGCCACGCCGACAGAATGCCGGCCGCATCCTTCTGTCTTTCGATGGCGTCCCGCCGCGCGGCGAGGCGCCCGGCGAGCTGGCTGGGAAGAGGGACGCTGGGAAGGAAGACATGGGTCATCAAGGGATCCCTGCAAGGCGGTGCAAACCGGAACGGCGACAACAGTAACCAGCGACAAACACCCTGACGATACCCGCGCAGAACTTGCGACATTATTTTATTTCGCACCTGTCAGCGGCTGGATGACGCACGTCGGCCGCTCGCAAGTGCGAATGCCGCGCCCTTGCCCGCATCCTTGCCCTGGCGCGACGATCCGGCGCATGACCGCCCGTGCCCGCCTGCACCCGCATGCGCCGCGATCGAGGCGCAAATCGTGTAATATATGTCACATCGGTGTAAGCTATCGAACTTCGGGCGTAAGCTATCGAACTTGCCAAAAGATGGGAAATTTCATACAGGAATCAGGAGGAGATCTCGGGAAGGATGAGGACCATGCAGACCTTTTTTGTTGAGATAAAGTGTCAGCTCGGTCAGACTTATGCGGTCGCCAGCGCGCTGGCGGACCTGGAGATTGCTTCCGAGATCTATTCCATCGCCGGGAACTACGACATCATCGCCAAATTTCACGTGGATTCGGATGTGGATATCGGCCACTTCGTCGGCGAGAAGGTGCAGACCATCCCCGGCATCGCGGACACCCGCACCATCATCGCGTTCAAGGCCTTCTGAGGCGCGCGCAGAAACGGGAAGCACACACGTCGATGCACGGGTTGAAGCAGGCGCTCCTCACCATCTGGCGGCTCATCCTGCCCTATGCCATCACGCGCGACGTCGGCGAATTGACCATCCCGCTCATCGGGCGGGTGCGGCTTCAGGAACGCTTCATCGGCATCGGCTTCTTCGTCCTGCTGGTCGCGATCAACCTGTTCCAGGTCGGGCTGACGGTGCGCCTCAGCTATTTCTCGCGCGACATGTACAACGCGCTGCAGGAGATGAACGCCGACGCCTTCTGGTATCAGCTGCTGTTCATCTTCGTGCCGCTCGCCGCGGTCTGGATCACGGTGGCCATCATCGAGCTCGTCATCCAGTACATCTTCCACATCCGCTGGCGGCAATGGCTGACGCGCCGCTACATCGACAACTGGCTCGCGGGCAGCGCCCACTACAAGATGCTGCTCACGGGTTCCGACGCCGACAACCCGGACCAGCGCATCGCGGAAGACATCAACCTGTTCATCGCCAACACGCGCGTGCTCAGCCTCGGCCTGCTGTCGCAGGTGGCGACGCTGGTCTCGTTCGCGGCCGTGCTGTGGTCGCTGTCGGCGAACTTCACCCTGCCCGGCACCGACGTGCCCGTGCCGGGGCTGCTGCTGTGGGTGGCGCTGATCTACGCCGTCATCGGCACCTGGCTGACGCACCTCATCGGCAAGCCGCTGATAAGGCTCAACTTCATCCAGCAGCGGTATGAGGCCGACTTCCGCTTCTCGCTGGCGCGCCTGCGTGAATACGGCGAGCAGGTCGCGCTGCTGTCGGGTGAGGCGGCGGAGAAGGAGCGCCTCGGCGAGCGCTTCCGCCGCGTGGTGGACAACTACATGGCGATCCTCAGCCGGCAGAAGAAGCTCACCGCCTTCACGGCATCGTTCTTCCAGGCGAACGTGGTCGTTCCCTACATCTTCACCGCGCCCTACCTCTTCACCGGCCAGATCACGCTCGGCCAGATGATGCAGACCGTGACCGCGTTCTCGCGGGTGCAGGATGCGCTGACCTTCTTCGTTTCCGCCTATACCGCCTTCGCGGACTACAAGGCCGTGGTCGACCGCCTGTCGAGCTTCGAGGACGCGATCGAGGCCTCGCGCAGGCTCGACCGCCCGTCCGCCGCCGGCGCGGAGGCGCTCAGGCCGCGCACCGACGGCGGCGCGCCGGCCATCGTGATCAGCGATCTCGACCTGCGCATCCCCTCCGGCCGCACCATCATGACCCTGCCCGAGCTGACGTTCCGCGCCGGCGAGCGCACGCTGGTGACGGGGCCGTCGGGCATCGGCAAGTCGACGCTGTTCCGGGCGATCGCCGGCATCTGGCCGTTCGGCGCCGGCAGCATCACCCTGCCGGAGGGCCAGAACGTCATGCTGCTGCCGCAGCGGCCCTACATTCCCATCGGCCCGCTCGTCGGCACGGTGACCTATCCGTCGTCGGCGGACAGCTACCGCCGCGAGGACGTCGCGCTGGCGCTCGAGGCGGTGCGGCTGCAGCAGCTCATCCCCAAGCTCGATGACGAGGCGCCCTGGGGCCAGACGCTGTCGCTCGGCGAGCAGCAGCGGCTCGCCATCGCCCGCGCGCTGCTGGAGCGGCCCGACTGGCTGCTGCTCGACGAGGCCACCGCCGCTCTCGACGAGCCCACCGAACGCGCCATCTACGCGCTGCTCGCCACCGCGCTGCCGGACACGACGGTGGTCTCCATCGGCCACCGCTCGACGCTGGATGCCTTCCACGACAGGCGCGTCGGGCTGTCGGCCGAGGGCGTGGCGAGCGACGCCGCGCTGGTGCCGGTGGCCTGACCGGTTCGCCCAAACAAAAACGCCCCGGCGAACCGGGGCGTCATCGTCCTCGCCAGCGTGGCCTCACGCCGGCGACCCGCCGTCACACCCAGTCGCTGTCGCCGCCGCCGCCGAAGTCGTCGAAGCCGCCGTCGAGGCCCTCGTCGTAGCTCGCGTCCTGATAGGTCGCGTCATCGTAGCCGGCATCCTGATCCAGAGCGGCCGTGTCCTGAGTAGCCGTATCTCCAGTAGCCGTATCTTGGGCTGCCGCCTGATCGGCGCCCGGGGTCCCCGCCTCGGCGTTGCCGTTGAGGCCGAAAGCGTTGGTGAGCACGTTGCCGAGCACCAGACCGCCGGCGACACCCGCCGCCGTGGTCATGGCGGAGGCCAGAAAGCCGCCGCCGGCGCGATTGCCCCACGGGCCGGGCTGCTGGGCGGCACCGGGCTGGCCGCCCCAGGGACCGGCGGCCGGACGGCCCGCGGCACCGCCGGGCTGGGCGCCGGCCGGACGCTGGGCGGGCCGTGCGGCGGCGGGACGCGCCTGCGCGGCAGGCGGCGTGGAGGCACCGAAGAGGCTCGACAGGAAGCCGCCGGCCGCCGGTGCCGCGCTTGCCTGCTCCCTGGCCTGCACGACTTCCGTCTCCAGCGCGTTGACGCGGTCGTTGAGATTGGTCAGCGCCTGTTCCTGCACGTGCACGATCTGCGCCAGCAGATAGGCGGCACCGGGCTGGGAAGCGAGGCGCTCGCCGATGAGCGCCTCGGCTTCCGGGTCGCGCGGCTGGCCTTCGGCCTGCTTCAGCCGGTCGAAAATTCCATTGATGACATCACGTTCCTGCGGGTTCACGTCGCTATCCTCCTCGAAGCGATGCGGCGCGGCGATACGCCTGCAGCCGTCGGAAAAGGTAGGGATTCCTCCCCCGCTTCGCCAACCGGGGCCGGCGGATAGCCGATAACATATCCGTGAGTCCGCCGCGCGGGCCTCCGGCGTGCGCCCCCGCCCGGCGCACGCTCCGGCCTTGACAGACGGGGGGCGCGGCCTGTAGCGCCTGATGGGATTTGCGCGCCTCCCGCCGCAGGGAATACCCGTCACGAGGAAAAGTCCGGCATGCCAGCAGCCAACGCCACAGCCACCGAGGTCGTCGCCGGCCTCGCGCCGGTCGCCGACCGCTACGACATCATCCTGTGCGACGTCTGGGGCGTCCTGCACGACGGCGTCGCGGCCTTCCCCGAGGCCGGCGACGCGCTGGCTCGGTTCCGTGCCGCAGGGGGCACCGTGGTGCTCATCACCAACGCGCCGCGTCCGCACACCATCGTGCGCAGACTGCTGGAACGGCTGCACGCCCGCCCGGACGCGTGGGACGCCATCGTCACCTCCGGCGACGTGACGCGCGGCGAGATCGCCGTGCGCCCCGGCGCGCCCGCCTATCACCTCGGCCCCGCGCGCGACCTGCCGGTGTTCGAGGGCCTCGACGTCACCCTGACCTCCGAGACGGAAGCGGCCTATGTCGTGTGCACCGGGCTCTTCGACGACGACACCGAAACGCCGGCAAACTACGCCGGCCTGCTGCACACGCTCCATGCGCGCGGGCTCACCATGGTGTGCGCCAACCCCGATCTCGTGGTCGAGCGCGGCAGCCAGCTGATCTATTGCGCCGGCGCGATCGCCGAGGCCTACGAGCTGATCGGCGGCGAGGCGATCTATGCCGGCAAGCCGCACGCGCCGATCTACGAACGCGCCATCGCCACCGCGGGCGAGATCCGCGGGCGGACCGCCCCGCCGGCGCGCATCCTCGCCATCGGCGACGCCATCCGCACCGATATCGCCGGCGCGGCGCGCGCGGGCCTCGACACGCTGTTCGTCGCGCGCGGCATCCACGCCGCCGAGACGCTCGACGCCGCCGGCCGAATCGACCGCGATCGCCTGCCCGGCTGGCTCGCCGGCCAGCCCCACGCGCCGACCATGGCGATCGAGCGGCTTGCGTGGTAGACAGGTGCGCCTCAGAAAATCTGGCATATCAAAACTGGCCTATCCGACAATCGCAAATCCGAGCATCATGGTCGCGCGTACCCCGTCCCACGACTTTTCCTCCGGCCCCTTTCCGGCGCCGCATCTGCCGCTGCATCCCGCGCCGGTGGTGCGCGGCTTCGACGTGCTGCCCGAGCTTCTGTCGCGGCCGGTCATCGCCATCGGCAATTTCGACGGCGTGCACCGGGGCCATCAGGCGGTGATAGCGGCGGCGCGCGACCTCGCCCACCGGCAGGGCCGCCCCGCCGCCGTGCTGACTTTCGAGCCGCATCCGCGCGCCTTCTTCGCGCCGCAGCGGCCGATGTTCCGCCTCACGCCAGCGCCTCTCAAGGCGGCGATCGCACAGGGCTTCGGGATCGACGTGGTGATCGTGTTCACCTTCGACGCCGCCTTCGCCGCCCGGACGGCGGCGCAGTTCATCGACGACATCCTGATCGGCCACTATGGCGCGGCGGGCGTCGTCGTCGGGCACGATTTCCATTTCGGCAAGGGGCGCGAGGGCTCGCCGGCCTTCCTGCAGCGCCACGCGCAGGGGCTCAGCCTGCCGGTGACGGTCGTTCACCCGGTCTCGGACGGCGACAGGCCGGTCTCGTCGTCGGCCATCCGCGCGGCGCTCGCCGACGGCGACATCGCCACCGCGAACCGCCTGCTCGGCTACCGCTGGATCGTGCAGGCGGAGATCGTCCACGGCGACGCGCGCGGGCGCACCCTCGGCTACCCGACCGCCAATATGAGGCTCTCGCCGGACACCGGCCTGCGCCACGGCATCTATGCCGTGCGGGCGCGCGTCGACGGCATCGTCCGCGACGGGGTGGCGAGTTTCGGCCGGCGGCCGACCTTCGACGACGGCCTGGCCCTGCTCGAAGTGCATCTGTTCGATTTCGCCGGCGATCTCTACGGCAAGCGGCCGGAGGTCGAGTTTCTCGCCTGGATCAGGCCGGAGCTGAAATTCGACAGCGTCGAGGCGCTCGTCGCGCGCATGGACGAGGACAGCCGCCACGCCCGCGCCGCCCTCGCCGTCAGGCAGGAGGGCGTCGTCTCCCTGCTCGGGTGAGCGCGGCGGCGGACGCGCATTCGTTCTTTACGTTGCCGCCTCCGGGCTGATAGAAGTCTGGCCATGATGCACCATGGATTTGACGCACCCGTCGCGAGATGGATCCCCGGCCGGACGGGCGGCGGGCGAATTAACGGCCCGGCCCCGGTCGCCATGTCGCCGCTTGCGGCGATATGAACCGGGTCCGGGAACCGGCAACCGTGTGAGGCGGCGAGAGGCCCGGCGCGGTTCCTTCACCCTTGCCCGATGACACGCTCGCCCGTTAAGCGGCGGCAGACAGAAACGTTGCCTCATCCAATGACGAACAAGAACGAGACGCCATCAGAAACCGCCGAGGCCGCCACCGGCCGCGACTATACCGAGACGCTTTTCCTGCCGAGGACGGATTTTCCCATGCGCGCCGGCCTGCCCCAGCGCGAGCCGGAAATCCTCGCGCGCTGGCAGCGCAACGACCTCTACCGCCAGTTGCGCAAGGCGGGCAAGGGCAGGAAGCGCTTCGTGCTGCACGACGGCCCGCCCTACGCCAACGGCAACATCCACATCGGCCATGCCCTCAACAAGGTGTTGAAGGACATGATCGTGCGTGCCCAGACCATACTCGGCCACGACGCCAACTACGTGCCCGGCTGGGACTGCCACGGCCTGCCCATCGAATGGAAGATCGAGGAGCAGTACCGCAGCCGGGGGCAGGACAAGGACGCGGTGCCGGTGGTCGAGTTCCGCCGCGAGTGCCGCGCCTTCGCCGAGCACTGGATCGACGTGCAGCGCGAGGAGTTCAAGCGGCTCGGCGTCACCGGCGACTGGGACAATCCCTATCTCACCATGGCGCTGCCGGCGGAAGCCCAGATCGCCCGCGAGATCATGAAATTCGCGGCCTCCGGCCAGCTCTACCGCGGCTCGAAGCCGGTGATGTGGTCGGTCGTCGAGCGCACCGCGCTCGCCGAGGCCGAGGTCGAGTACCACGAGCACACCTCGCCGAGCATCTTCGTCGCCTTCCCCATCGTGGAGACGGACGACGCCGACCTCGCGGACGCGCGGGTGGTGATCTGGACGACGACGCCCTGGACCATCCCGGCGAACCGCGCCATCGCCTTCTCGAAGGACATCGCCTACGGCCTCTATGAAGTCACCGACGCGCCGGCCGACAACTGGGTACGGGTGGGCGCGCGGCTCGTCGTGGCCGACGGCCTTGCCGAGAACCTGTTCAAGGCCGCGCGCGTCGAGGGTTACCGCAAGGTGCGCGCGGTCGATCCGGCCACGATCCGCACGGCGGCGCATCCGCTGCGCGGCCGGGGATACGACTTCGGCGTGCCGCTCGTCGCCACCGACTACGTCACCGACGACGCCGGCACGGGCTTCGTGCACACGGCGCCGGGCCACGGCGCGGACGACTACAACGCCTTCCTGGCCAACCGGGCGCTGTTTGTCAGAAACGGCACCGAGGAACTGCCGCACACGGTGGGGCCGGACGGCGCCTATTATCCGCACGTGCCGCTGTTCGCGGGCGCGCGCGTCCTCGACGACAAGGGCAAGGAAGGCGACGCCAACGAGCGCGTCATCGCGGCGCTCAGGGAAGCGGACGCGCTCGTCGCGCGCGGGCGCATCAAGCACCAGTACCCGCACTCGTGGCGCTCGAAGGCACCGGTCATCTACCGCAACACGCCGCAATGGTTCATCGCCATGGACAGGCCCATCGGCGGCCAAGGTGGCTCTTCTGGCGGCTCGACGCTGCGCGAGCGGGCGCTCAAGGCCATCACGCAGACGCAATGGGTGCCGGCCTCGGGCGAGAACCGCATCACCGGCATGATCGCCAACCGGCCGGACTGGGTGGTGTCGCGCCAGCGCGCCTGGGGCGTGCCGATCACCGTCTTCGTGCGCGAGGACGCGGCCGGCAACGTCGCCGAAATCGCGCCGGGGCCGGACTTCGCCAGGAGCGAGGAACTGTCGAGGCGCATCGCCGACGCGTTCGAGCGCGAGGGCGCGGACGCGTGGTTCAGCGACGACCCGCGCCGCTTCCTCGACGGGCTCGTCGAGGACCCCGCCGCGTGGACGCCGGTCAACGACATCCTCGACGTGTGGTTCGATTCGGGCTCGACGCACACGTTCACGCTCGAGGCGCGCGACGACCTCAGGACGAAGCGCGTCATCGACGGCGGGCCGGACCGGGTGATGTATCTGGAAGGCTCGGACCAGCACCGCGGCTGGTTCCACTCGTCGCTGCTGGAGAGCTGCGGCACGCGCGGGCGCGCGCCCTACGATGTGGTGCTGACCCACGGCTTCGTGCTCGACGAGCGCGGCGAGAAGATGTCGAAGTCGAAGGGCAACGTCACCGCACCGCAGGACATCATCAAGACCTCGGGCGCCGACATCCTGCGGCTGTGGATCGCCGCCTCCGACTATGCGGACGACCTGCGCATCGGCCCCGAGATCGTCAAGACCTTCGCCGAGACCTACCGCAAGCTGCGCAACACGCTGCGCTGGATGCTGGGCTCGCTGCACCACTTCGACGGCAGCCGCACGGTCGTCTACGAGGCGCTGCCGGAACTGGAGAAGCTCATCCTGCACCGCCTCGCCGAGCTCGACGAGGAGGTGCGCAAGTCCTATGCCGCCTATGACTACAAGCGCGTGGTGGCGGTGCTCTCCGCCTTCCTCAACACGGATCTGTCGGCGTTCTATTTCGACATCCGCAAGGACACGCTCTATTGCGATCCGCGGTCGAGCAAGACGCGCCATGCGGCGCTGACCGTCATCGACCAGGTGTTCCGCACGGTCACGGTGTGGCTTGCCCCCATCCTCGCCTTCACCGCCGAGGAGGCGTGGCTGTCGCGCTTCCCCTCCGAGGACGGATCGGTGCATCTGGAGGCCTTCCCGATCATCCCGCCGACGTGGCGCAACGACCGGCTGAAGGAGAAGTGGGAGAAGGTGCGCGAGGTGCGCCGCGTGGTCACCGGCGCGCTTGAGGTGAAGCGCGCCGCCAAGACCATCGGATCGAGCCTCGAGGCCGCGCCGCACGTCTTCATCGCCGACGACGGCCTGCGCGAGGCGCTCGACGGCCTCAACTTCGCCGACATCTGCATCACCTCCGCAATCACGGTCGAGCGCGGCGAGGGTCCCGAGGACGCCTTCCGGCTGCCGGAAGTGCCGGGCGTCGCCGTTGTCTTCGCCCTGGCACAGGGGCGCAAGTGCGCGCGCTCGTGGAAGATCCTGCCGGAAGTGGGCACGGACGCCGACTATCCCGACGTGACGCCGCGCGACGCCGAGGCGCTCAGGGAGTGGGACGCCGCCCACGCGCGCGCCGCGGCCGGAAACAGCGCGGCATGAACATGCAAGCCCGCCAGCTCCCCCCTACTCCGGGCGGGGAGCCAGCGCCGGAGCCGGCGCGGATGTCGCCGCAGCGGGCGGGCATGCTCGTCGCCCTGGCGACGCTCGCGCTGGACCAGGCCACCAAGGTGTGGGTCTATCACGTTTTCGATATTGCCTCCCGCGGCATCGTGGAGGTGACGCCGTTCTTCAACATCGTGCTGGTGTGGAACAGGGGCGTGTCCTACGGTCTGTTCCAGCAGGATACGGACTGGGGCCGGTGGCTGCTCGTCGGCGTATCGCTGGTGGCGGCTGTCGCGCTCGCCATCTGGGCGCTCAGGGCGAAGACGCGGCTCGTCGGCGTGTCGCTGGGGCTCATCGTCGGCGGGGCCGCCGGCAACGCCATCGACCGCAGCATCTACGGCGCCGTGCTCGATTTCCTGCATTTCCACACCGCCGGCTTCAGCTGGTATGTCTTCAATGTCGCCGACGCCGCCATTGTTGCCGGGGTGGCCGGACTTATATATGATTCGCTTGTCGTCGAACGGCGGCGGAACGCGTCCGGCGGAGATTCGGGCGAAAGCGGTTAGAGCGGGGCCGGTCAATCCTCCGGTTGAGATGGATGATGCCCGGCCGAAAATCTCGGTTCGGCATGCACCCGGCCCGCAAATCGCCGCATAGCTGGGCAAGGATGGCTCGGGCAAGGATGGTTCAGGCCAGCCAACAGGACGGGATGAAGCATGGCACGCATTGATCTGAGGACAGCCGGCATCGCGATCGGCTTCGTGGCGGCGGCGGTCGTCGCCGGAACGTCCGGCGCACGGGCGCAGCAGCCCGCGGACAACACCGGCGTCTTCATGAGGGACGTGCTGGGAACGCTCGGCATCATCGAGGGCGAGGCGCCGCGGATCGACTATCGCGAGCGGCCGGCACTGGTGCTGCCGCCCGGCGGTGGCGGCGGCGCGCTGCCGCCCCCGCGCGTGGGGGCCGCCGAGGCGACGAGCCATCCGAACTGGCCCAACGATCCCGACGTCGCCGCGCGCCAGCGCGCGATCGAGGAGGCGAACGCGCCCGTGCCCGTCAACCGCGAGACAGGCCGCGTGCTGTCGCCGGACGAACTCCGCGCCGGACGGCGCGTCGGCGGCGGCGGTGCGCCCCAGCCCTCCTTCGACGCCTGCTACGGCGACTCCTGCGGCGGGCGCCCCCTCAATCCGCGCGAGCTGCGCAACACCGCGCCGCGCCGGACGCAGGAACCGGTCATCGCCCACGGCCAGGAGCCGGAGCGCGCCAACCTGACCCAGCCGCCGACGGGTTACCGCAGGCCGGTCGACAACGCGCCGATTCCGAAGCCCGAGGCGGCGCCGCTCGAGTATCTCGATCCGTCGAGCCCCTATTTCTTCCTCAACCGCAACCGCAACTAGCCGGTCCGCGGCTCGAGTCGAATCCGGACGGCCGGATCGTCGTGCCTGCCATCGCCATCCCGCATCGGGCTCCGGTGCCGTCGTCCGCGGTCCCGGACCGGGCCGGACATGACCGGACCGCAACCGTCCGATCGGTGGTCTCCGACATTGACGATGGAGCGCCGGACACGGACCAGAATCGTGCCGCTCCATCTTTCTGTTCACGCATCGAATTCGGCCAAGGAACGGTCCCCATTTTTGGTTTGATGCTTCTGTCCATGCATCAAATTTGACAAAAAAACGGTCCCCATTTTTTGGTTTGATACAGTAGCACGCGCCATTAACCAGTGAGTTGTGCATGACCAATCCATTCGCCGGCAAGGGCTTTCCCCATAGACGTTTCATCCGCGCAGCCGCCATCGCGGAAGCGGCCGCCGCGGGCGGCGCCAGGACGGGGCCCGAGATCGTCACCCACACGCTCGCCAACGGTCTCGATATCGTGGTGATTCCGGACCGGCGCGTGCCGGTGGTGACGCACATGGTGTGGTATCGCAACGGCTCCGGCGACGACCCGGCGCGCAAGTCCGGCATCGCGCATTTTCTCGAGCACCTGATGTTCAAGGGCACGAGGACGCACGCGATCGGCGAGTTCTCGCACCTCGTCGCGAGCCTCGGCGGGCAGGAGAACGCCTTCACCTCCTATGACTACACCGCCTATTACCAGCGCATCGCCAAGGAGCATCTCGCGACCATGATGAGCTTCGAGGCCGACCGCATGACCGGCCTCGTGCTCACCGATGAGGTGGTCGATCCCGAGCGGCTCGTGGTGCTGGAGGAGCGGCGCATGCGCACCGACACCGACCCGTCGGCGCAGTTGCACGAGGCGCTCGCCGCCGCGCTCTACACCCACAACCCGTACGGCACGCCCATCATCGGCTGGCAGCACGAGATCGAGACGCTCGACCGCCACGACGCCCTCGCCTACTACGAGCGCTTCTACACCCCCGAGAACGCCATCCTCGTGGTCGCGGGCGACGTGGAGGCCGACGAGGTCATCCACCTCGCCGAAGGGACATACGGCCAGATCGCGCCGCGCGGCGAACGCCCCGTGCGCGGGCGCCCGCAGGAGCCGGCGGCGGTCGCCTCCAAGCGGGTTTCGGTGGCGGACGCGCGCGTGGAGCAGCCCTATCTGCAGCGCAGCTGGGTCGTGCCCTCGGTGCGCACCCAGACCGGAACCGAAGCCTATGCGCTCGAACTGCTCGCCGAGATCCTCGGCGGCGGGCAGACGTCCCTGCTCTACCGCCAGCTCGTGCTCGACCGGCGCGTGGCCGTGGGCGCGGGCGCGAGCTACCACGCCACCATGCTCGACGACTCGCGCTTCGACGTCTACGCCGTGCCGGCGCCGGGCGTGACGCTCGATGCGCTCGACGAGGCGGTGGGCGCCGTCATCAAGCGCCTGATCGACGAAAGCGTGGCCGAGGCGGAGCTGGAGCGGGCGCGCACGCGCTTCATCGCCGAAATGATCTATGCCCAGGACAGCCAGGTGCACATGGCGCACATCTACGGATCGGCGCTCGCCATCGGGGAGACGGTCGAGGACGTGCAGCAGTGGACGCGCCGCATCGAGGCCGTCGATGCCGCCGCGGTGCAGGAGGCGGCGCGCCGCTTCCTGACCCGGCCGCACACGGCAGGCTATCTGCTGCCCGCCTGAAGCCGAACACCGCAGGGCTGAACGCCGCAAGGCCGTCCGTTCATTGTTTTCGAGGTCATCGCATGTCGCTTGTCGAACCGGGTTCCCAGACCACATCCACGCAATCCGCCGCGCCGCGTAAAGTGCAGCGCGTCGTCTCGACGCTCGGCATCGAAGCATGGCTGGTGGAGGAATACGCCGTGCCGCTGATCGCGGTCGAGCTCGCCTTCCGGGGCGGGGCGGCCCACGACAGCGCAGCGCACGCCGGCGCGGCGCGGATCTTCGCGAGCCTCCTCGACGAGGGCGCGGGCCCCTACGATTCCGAGGCGTTCCAGGAGCAGCTGGCCGAACACGCCATCGAATTGACCTTCAACGCCGACCGCGACGCGTGGCGCGGCTCGCTCAAGACGCTCTCCCGCAACGCCGACCGGGCGTTCGAGCTGCTGCGCCTGGCGGTCAACGAGCCGCGCTTCGACGAATCCGCCGTGGAGCGGGTGCGCGAGCAGGTGCTCGCGGGGCTGCGTCACGAAGCCAACGATCCGGACGCCCTCGCCTCCAAGGCCCTGTTCGCCAGGGCTTTCGGCGACCACCCCTACGCGCGGCCGGTCAAGGGCACGGTCGAGACGGTGCCCGGCCTCACCCGCGACCTCATCGCCGGCATCAGGCCCGACGCCCTGACGCGCGCGGGCCTCGTGGTGAGCGTCGTGGGCGCGATCGATGCAGAGACGCTGGCGAAGCAGCTCGACGCGGTGTTCGGCACGCTGCCCGCGACCACGCGCCTTGCGCCCGTGCCGCCGGCAACGCCGCTGGCGACGGGCGGGCTCGATATCATCGACGTCGACGTGCCGCAGACCTCCCTGCGCTTCGCCGTGCCGGGACTGCTGCGCAAGGATCCCGATTTCATCCCAGCGATCGTTTTCAACCACATCCTGGGCGGCGGCGCGTTCACCTCGCGGCTGTTCCAGGAGGTGCGCGAGAAGCGCGGCCTCGCCTACGGCGTCTCGACGTCGCTGACGACATTCCGGGCCGCCGGCCTCGTCGTGGGCGGCACGGCAACCAAGAACGAACGCGCCGCCGAGTCGCTCGCCGTCATCCGCGAGGAAATCGCCCGCCTCGCCAGCGAGGGGCCGGCGGAGGAGGAACTCGCCAAGGCGAGGCAATACCTTGTCGGCTCCTACCCGCTGCAGTTCGACAGCTCGTCCAAGATCGCCCGCCAGTTGCTGCAGATCGCCCTCGACGATCTCGGCATCGATTACATCGACCGCCGCAACGGGCTGATCGAGGCGGTGACGCTCACGGATGTGAAGCGTGTCGGCGAGCGGCTCTTCGGCACGAGCCAGTTGCTGGTCATCGCGGCAGGACGACCGGAAGGACTGGTCTGATCGCCTTCACTCATCGGAGAAATCCCATGGTGCTCAATCAATCGACGCTCGATCAACTGCCGTATCATCAATCCATCGACCTGACGCTCGCCTCCCGCATCGGCGGCGGCGGGCTGCCGGACACCGCCGTCGACGCCGCCTTCGCGGCCGTGGCCACGGCGCTGAACCGGCTCAACGACGAGATCGCCGCCGGCGGGTTGCCGTTCGTCGGCATAGCGGCGGGCAGCAGCGACCTCGCCGATATCACGCAAGCGGCGGCGCGGCTTGCCGGCACCGGCCCGGTCACGGATATCGTGGCGCTGGGCACTGGGGGGTCGAGCCTCGGCGCGCAGGCGCTCGCCCAGCTCGCGTTCCACCAGACGCCCGGCCTCGGGCGCGTGGACGCGCCCCGGCTGCATTTCTTCGACAACCTCGACCCGTTCACCTTCGACGTCACCCTGGCGCGCCTGCCGCTCGCCACCACCCGCGTGCTCGTCGTCTCCAAATCGGGCGGCACCGGCGAAACGCTGGTGCAGGCGATCACCCTTCTCTCCGCCTTCGAGCGGGCGGGCCTGCGCGCCGAGGTAGGCAAGCACGTGCTCGGCCTGTCCGAACCGCGCCGGCCGGGCGGCAGCAACGCGCTGCGCGATCTGCTCGAGCCCGAGGGCGTGACCTTCCTCGACCATCACCCCGGCATCGGCGGGCGCTATTCCGTGCTGAGCAACGTCGGCCTGCTGCCCGCGGCCCTTGTCGGCCTCGACATCGCCGCCGTCCGCGAGGGGGCGAAGAACGTCATCGGCACGCTGACGACCGAGGACGTGCGCGCGGTCCCCGCCGCCGTGGGCGCGGCGCTCAATGTCGCAGCCTATCTCGAAGGCAAGGGCATCACCGTGCTGATGGCCTATTCCGACCGGTTGGAGCGGCTCGCCAAGTGGTGGATCCAGCTCTGGGCGGAAAGCCTCGGCAAGGACGGCAAGGGCTCGCAGCCCGTCGACGCCCTCGGCCCCGTCGACCAGCACAGCCAGCAGCAGCTCTATCTCGACGGTCCGGCCGACAAGCTCTTCACCGTCGTCACCCTCGACGTGAAGGGCGCGGGCCCGGTGATCGATCCGGAGCTCGCCGCGCGCGCCGGACAGGCGGGCTTCGCCGGCCGGCACATCGGCGATCTCGTCGCAGCGCAGGGGCTCGCCATGGCCGACACCTTCGCCCGCAACGGCCGGCCGGTGCGCCAGATCCGCCTGCCCCGGCTCGACGAGCGCGGCCTCGGCGCGCTGCTGACGCATTTCATGCTGGAAACGGTGTTGGCTGGCTACGCGCTCGGCATCGATCCCTTCGATCAGCCCGCCGTGGAGGAGGCCAAGATCCTCGCCAAGCAGTACCTGGCGGAAGGCAAGGGCTGACCCATGACCGGCCGCGCCGCCGCCGTTCGCCGCCTGGAGCCCGTGCTGATCGACCGGATCGCGGCGGGCGAGGTGATCGAGCGCCCGGCCGCCGCGATCAAGGAACTCGTCGAGAACGCGCTCGACGCCGGCGCGCGCACCATCGAGGTGGTGGTGGAGGCGGGCGGCAAGCGGCTCATCCGCGTCACCGACGACGGCCAAGGCATGTCGGCGCAGGATCTCGAACTCGCCGTCGAGCGGCACGCGACGTCGAAGCTGCCCGAGGGTGACCTCTTCGACATCCGCACGCTCGGCTTTCGCGGCGAGGCCCTGCCCTCCATCGGCGCGGTGGCGCGGCTTGCCATCGTCACCCGCAACGGCGATGACGCCAACGGCTGGTCGATCGTGGTCGACGGCGGGCGCAGGGAGGCGGTGCGTCCGGCGCCTGCCGCGCGCGGCACCCGCATCGAGGTGACGGACCTGTTCTCGGCCACACCGGCGCGGCTCAAGTTCCTCAAGACCGACCGCGCCGAGGCGCAGGCCGCGGCCGAGGCGGTGAAGCGGCTGGCGCTGGCCCACCCCGGCGTGCGCTTCTCCATGGCCGGCGAACACCTTTCCCCCATCGACCTGCCGGCGGAGGGTGACGGCGACGCAGCGCTGCTGCGCCGGCTCGCGCGCCTCATCGGCGAGGACTTCGCGCCCAATGCGCTGCCCATCGACGCCGAGCGGGAGGGCGTGATGGTGCGCGGCTTCGCCGGCCTGCCGACCTACCATCGCGGCACGGCGGCGCACGTACACGCCACCGTCAACGGCCGGCCGGTGCGCGACAAGCTGATCGCCGGCGCCGTGCGCGCCGCCTACATGGACTTCCTGCCCGCCGACCGCCATCCGGCGCTCGTGCTGCGCATCGAATGCGACCCGCGCCTCGTCGACGTCAACGTGCATCCGGCCAAGTCCGAGGTGCGGTTCCGCGATCCGGGCCTGGTGCGCGGGCTGATCGTGGGCGCGCTCAAGCAGGCGATCGCCGGCGCCGGCCACCTCGCCTCCTCCACCGGGGGAACGCGCACGCTCGCCGCCCTGCGGCCACAGGTGGCGGCGACGCAACTGCGCCTCCATTCGGGCCTGTCGGATTACGCGCCGCTCCCGGAACATCCCCGGCCGACTGCCGGCGGCTTCGCCGGCTGGCAGGCGCCGATCGACCCACTGGGGCCGGCGTTCGGCGGCTTCGCGGAAACGCGGCAGGCGCCGTTCGGCCACGCGCCCGATCCAGCCGCCCCGGCACCGCCCGTTTTCGCGCCCACCGCCGATATGCGCGCGGGCGAAGTCCCCGTTTCCACCACCGAGGAGGCGCAGCCGCTCGGCGCGGCGCGGGCGCAGGTGCACGAGAACTACATCATCAGCCAGACCACGGACGGCATCGTCATCGTCGACCAGCACGCGGCGCACGAGCGGCTCGTCTACGAGCGGCTCAAGCGCGAGCGCGCGGCTGCCGGCATCGCCCGCCAGCTGATGCTGATCCCGGAGGTGGTCGAGCTCGACCCGTCCGAGGCCGACCGGCTGCTGGCGCACGCGGACATTCTCGCCTCCCTCGGCCTGGTGGTGGAAGGCTTCGGCGCGGGCGCGGTGGCGGTGCAGGAGGTGCCGGCGGCGCTCGTTGGCGGCGACATCAAGGGGCTGGTGCGCGACGTCGCCGACACGCTGACCGAATGGGGCGACGCGCGCGCGCTCGAAGAACGGCTCGACCACGTGCTCGCCACCATGGCCTGCCACGGCTCCGTGCGCGCGGGCCGCAGGCTGCGCCCGGACGAGATGAACGCCCTGCTGCGCGAGATGGAGTCGACCCCCTTCTCCGGCCAGTGCAACCACGGCCGCCCGACCTATGTCGAGCTGAAGCTCACCGATATCGAGCGGCTGTTCGGGCGCAGCTGAGGGCTCTCCCCGGTTTTCGCGCGCCGGTCACCCCCGGATGAGCCCGGCGGCGACGGCGACCGGCAGGCAGAGCTTGTGCGGGCGATCGATGAGCGGGATAAAGCCGAACGCCAAGTAGAATGCCGCCGCCCGGTCGTCGACCGCGTCGGCGAAGATCGCGTGGGCGCCGATGGGCGCGGTCGCGACAGTGCGGATCGCGTCGAACAGCAGCACACCTCGCCGAGCCCGAGGCCGGCGAAGCGGCTGCCGCGGCCGAGCCAGCCGATCAGGACCATCGATCAGTGCCCGGGCGAAACGCACCTCACCTGGTCCTCGCACGCAAGCCGCAGGATATCCGCCGCCTCGACCGTGCGCATTGCCCACTCCCTCAGCCCCGCCGGCCGATGAACAGCCGCGTGTCGCCGTAGTCGCGCCGCTCGATCTCCGCGATGCCGGGCGGAAAGGTGAAATCGGCGCTTGCCGCCTCCTCGACCAGCACCAGCGCATCCGCCATCAGCCAGCCGCCTTCGAGCGCCGAGGCGAGGGCCTTCTCGGCGAGCCCCCTGCCGTAGGGCGGGTCGCAGAACACCAGCGAGAACGGCTCCAGCGGCTTGGCCGGCCCGAGCCGCGTGGCGTCGCGGCGGTAGATGCGGGTGAAGCCACCGACGCCCAGCGCATCCGTATTGGTGCGGATCAGGCCGCGCGCCTCCGCGCCCTCGTCCACGAGCAGCGCGAAGGCGGCGCCGCGCGAGATCGCCTCCAGCGCCAGCGCGCCGGTGCCGGCGAACAGGTCGAGCACACGCGCGCCGGTCACCGGATCGTCGTAGGCATGGGCGAGCACGTTGAAGATGGCCTCGCGCAGGCGGTCGGACGTCGGGCGGATGGCGTCCGACTTCGGCGCGGCCAGCGCATGGCCCTTGAAGCGGCCGGCGACGATGCGCAAGGCTCTCAGGCTCCGTCAGTATTTGCGCGGCGGCCGCGACCCGCCGCCGGGCCGGCCGGAAGAAGGACGGCCAGCGGAGGGACGACCAGCACCGGACTTGCCAGCGGACGATTTGCCAGCGGACGATTTGCCACCGAATGGCTTACCCGCAAACGGCTTGCCGCCGAAGGACTTGCCCGTGAAGGACTTGCCCGTGAAGGACTTGCCCGTGAAGGACTTGCCCGCCGGACGGTCATCACGCTTGTCGAACGGGCGCTTGTCGGCGTTGCCCCTGTCGAACCGTTCCCGTCCGGATCGCTCCTTGCCGAACTCTCCCTTACCAGGGGAACGCTCGCCAAAGGAGCGCTCGGCCTTCGCCGCGAATCCCTCTCGGGCGGGCCTGCGCTCGGCGGGGCGCTCGCCGCGATCGGCGAAGCGGTTGCCGCGTTCCGCGAAGCGCTCGCGGCCCTCGGACCGTTCGGCCCGCTCGGGACGCGCACCCCGGTCGGCAAAGCCGCGCCGTTCCGGCCGCTCGCCGTCGTTGAACCGGCGCGCCGGGCGGTCCTCGCCGAACTTGCGTGCCGGGCGCTCGCCGCGGGGCCGGAAACCGCCGGAGGCGCGTTCAGGGGCCGTATCGTCGCCGCGCTCGCGGCGGGGCCGCGCCGGGCGCTCGGCGAGGCGCGGCGTGGCGACGATGCGCTCCACCTTCACCTTGCGCCCGTCGGGGTCGGTGATCGCGCCCACGCGCTCGTGCACGCGCTCCGCGCTCAAGGCGCGCGCGGCGTGGGCGTCCGCGCCGCGGCGGGGAACGCGGGTTCCCCTCGGACGTCCGCCCTCCGTCTCGTCGTCACGCCACACGGCGCGCTCGCGCGAGCGTTCCTCGAAGGCCTCGCGCTTGTAGGGCGCGGGCGCGGTGCGCTGCGCGCGCGGGGCGCGGGCGAGGAAATCCTCCTTGCTGCGATAGCGGCCCTCGCGGCCGGCGGCGCCGTCGGCCCGGGCCGGGCGATCCGCCGGCGGGCGCGGCGCGCTCGGCTCGAACGAGCCGGCATCGAAATCCGCCCCGGCCTCGCCGGCGAGCTTCTCGCCGAGCTGGTCCCTGAGGATGCGCGTGCGCACCTCCTGCAGCTCGCCCTCGGGCAGATCGCCGAGCTGGAAGGGGCCGAACGACACGCGGATGAGCCGGTTCACGCGCAGGCCCAGATGTTCGAGGATGCGCTTGACCTCGCGATTCTTGCCCTCGCGCAGGCCGAGCGTCAGCCAGACGTTGTCGCCCTGCTTGCGCTGGATCGCGGCCTCGACCGGGCCATAGTGCATGTCGTCGATGGTGATGCCATGGCTCAGCGCGTCGAGCTGCGCCTGGTCGATGTCGCCATAGGCGCGCACGCGGTAGCGGCGCAGCCAGCCGGTTTCGGGATGGGCCAGCACGCGCGACAGGCCGCCGTCGTTGGTGAGCAGCAGCAACCCCTCGGTGTTGATGTCGAGCCGCCCGATAGTCACCACGCGCGGCAGCTCCTCCGGCAGGGCGTCGAACACGGTGGGCCGTCCCTCGGGGTCGCGGGCGGTGGTCACGAGGCCGCGCGGCTTGTGATAGAGCCACAGGCGGGTGCGGTCGCGGCGCGGCATCGGCGCGCCGTCGATCTCGATGCGATCCTTCGACGTCACCAGCGTGACCGGGGTGTCGATCACCTGCCCGTTCACCGCCACGCGGCCTTCCGCGACCATGATCTCGGCATCGCGGCGCGAGGCGACGCCGGCGCGCGACATCGCCTTGGCAATGCGCTCGGGCGCGTCGGGGCGGACGGCCTCGGCGGGCGCGACGTCGGGGAACGCAGCGCGGGGGAAAGCGGCCTCCGGACGGCGGGCAGCGGCACGGTCGCCACGGAACGGACGCGCGGGCCGCTCTTCACGCCCGGGGCGCCCGCCGGCGAACTTGCCGCCTGCGGGCTTGTCACGGAAGGACTTGTTGCCGAAGGACTTGCCCCCGAAAGACTTGCCCCCGAAGGACTTGCCCCCGAAAGACTTGCCGGCGGACGATGGGCCGCCCTCGGCGCGATCGCCAGCGGACCGGCCGGAGCGTGGCTCGCCGCGGGCGGGCTTGCCCGCGCCGAACTTGCCTGCGCCGAATTTTCCGCCGGCGGGCTTGCCGTCACCGAACCTGCGTCCGCCGGTCTTGTCGCCCGCATCCTTGCCGCCCGCATCCTTGCCGCCCGCGAACGGGCGGCCGGAGAATTTCCCCGGGCCGGCGGATCTCGTAGCGCCTTTGGACGTCCGCGCAGCATCGCCGCCGGGCCGCCGAGCGGGGCGTCGCTCGTTCTTCGATTTGTCGGTCATCGGCTGCTCATAGCAGAGTGATCGCATTGACGCGAGAGCATCCAAGCATAATATCCGGCCGCACGCGCGCTTTTATTTCATGCCGGAGAACCGTTGCATCACAATGTCACCGCAATCGCCCCTCTTGCCTGAAGATCCCATGTCGATCGCCTTCGATGAGGCGCGGCTCGCCGCAATCGCGGGCGAGGTGCCGGTGGGGGCGGTGGTGGCGCGGGACGGCATCGTGATCGCCCGCGCCCACAACCGTACCCGCCGCGACAACGACCCGACGGCGCACGCGGAAGTGCTCGCCATCCGCGCCGCCTGCCGCCTGATGGAGAGCGAGCGCCTGCCCGGCTGCGACCTCTACGTGACGCTGGAACCCTGCCCGCTGTGCGCGGCGACGATTTCCTTCGCCCGCATCCGGCGGCTCTACTATGGCGCGGAAGACCCGAAGGGCGGCGCGGTCGACAACGGCGTGCGCCTGTTCGGCTCGCCCACCTGCCACCACGCGCCGGAGGTCTACGGCGGCCTGCGCGCGAGCGAGGCGGCGGCTATGCTGCGGGCATTCTTTCAGAAGAAGCGGTGAGGCGCGACCGCCTCACCGTGGCAAATGCCGTGGCAGAATATCGAGCCCTGCCGAGAGCAGCCACGGCCGTTGCTGTCAATACACTCAATGAAAAACCACTGTTGCCTGTAAACTAACAATCTACCATAGTGCCGCCCATGGACAGGATGGGCGATCTCGATATCTTCGCGCAGGTGGTGACCGCCCGCAGCATGTCGGCGGCGGGGCGCGAGATGGGTTTGTCGACCGCCGTCATCTCGAAGCGCATCAGGCGGCTGGAGGAGCGGCTCGGGGTGCGCCTGCTGCAGCGCACCACGCGGCAGATCACGCTGACCGAAGCCGGCCAGGGCCTCTTCGAGCGCGCGGTCGCCATCCTCGCCAGCGTCGAGGAGGCGGAGGCGTGGGTGGCGCGCGGCAGCGCCGTGGTGCGGGGCGTGCTGAAGGTCTCCGCCCCCACCTCGTTCGGGCGGCTGCACATCGCCCCGCGCCTGCTGCCGTTTCTGGAACGCCATCCGGATCTCACCGTCGATCTCAACCTCTCCGACGAGTTCATCGACCTCGTCGGGCACGGGTTCGACGTTGCGGTGCGCATCGCGGACCTCGCCGATTCAAGCCTCGTGGCGCGCCGCCTCGCGCCCAATCACCGGCTGCTGGTCGCCGCGCCCGCCTATCTGGAGCGGGCCGGTACGCCGGCGCACATCGACGACCTCGCGCACCATACGCTGATCGCCCACAACGCCGACCACTGGCGGCTGGAGGGGCCGGAAGGGCCGCAGGACCTGCACCTGGTGCGCATCAACGCGGCGCTGCGCACCAATTCGAGCGAGGTGGTGCGCGAGGCGGTGATCGCCGGCATGGGCATCGCGCTGCGCTCGACGTGGGACGTGGGACCGGAACTGCGCGACGGCCGGCTGCGCACGGTGCTGCCCGGCTACGGCGCGTCGCGCCGGGTGGCGGTCCACGCGGTCTATCCGAGCCGTCGCCACATGGAGCAGAAGGTGCGCGTGTTCGTCGACTATCTCGCCGAGATCTTCGGCCCCACGCCCTATTGGGACGAGGGGCTGGAAGCCGTCGGCGGGTAGAGCGCCGGACGTTGCGGCGGAAGCGGCAAGCGCAGCATCGGGGGATCAGTCCGGCAGGCGGGCGCCGTACGCGCGAACCAGGGCGGGCGAGAGCCGCAGGGTCAACCGGAAATGGCCGTGGTGGTCGGTCGAGAACCGCATCGCGTGCCGCGGGTATCGCGAGCCAGTTCCGGCCCGGCCATGATCCCGGCGCTGTTGATCAGGACGTGCAGCGGCAGGCAGCGCGTCATAGGACGTTCGCCCCGGCGCAATGCCCGGGCACAATGGCGCCTGACCCATACTTTGAAAGGTGGTATCCGTTTTTTGCACGCCGCGCTATGGATAGGGTCTCGGCGCGGTCAGGCCGGCCGGCTGCTCGGCGCGCGGGAAGGCGATCTCGACCAGCGTTCCCTCCATCGGTGCGCTGGTGATCGCGAACCGCCCGCCGCTCGCCTCGACGAGCGCGCGCGTGAGCGGCAGGCCGAGCCCTGCACCGTCCGGGCGGCCGAGATGCGTCGTGTTGAGCTGCGCGAACGGCGTCAGCGCCGCCGTCACCTGCGAGCGCGTCATGCCGATGCCGGTGTCGCGGATACGCAGGGTCGCGCCGCCGTCGTCGGCCTGCGCCGTGGAGACGATCACCTGTCCGCCCGCATCCGTGAACTTCACCGCGTTCGACAGCAGGTTGAGCACGATCTGCTGCAGCGCGCGCTCGTCGATGTTGACGCTGGCGAGCCCCGGCAGAAGGCTCGTGCGCAGCACCACCCGCTGGCGCTCGGCCTGGGGCATCATCAGCCCGACGCAGCCGGACACCACGTCGTTCAGCGACACATCGGCGGGCGCGAGTTCGAGCCTGCCCGCCTCGATGCGCGCCAGATCGAGCAGATCGTTGACGAGGCTGATGACCTGCCCGCCGGAGGCGTGGATGTCGCGCAGGTATTCGCGGTAGCGCTCGGTGCCGATGGGGCCGAAACGCTCCTCCAGCATGATCTCGGCAAAGCCGATGATGGCGTTGAGCGGGGTGCGGATCTCGTGGCTGACGCGGGCGAGGAACTGCGCCTGATCGCCCGATTCACGGCGTCCATTTATATGGAGGCCGCCGACGGCGCCCGCCTGCACGCCGCCGGGCGCGGCGCTCACGTCGCGCAGGATGGCGAAGAAGCGCTGCGCGCGCCCGGCCGCCCCCCTGGCCGCTCCCCTGCCCGCGCCGGGCGTTTCGTCACCGGGATCGGGCGCGAGCCGGCCCATGATCATCATCAGCGGGATCTCGCCCGATCCCGACGCGGAACCCGCCGGCGCCCGCGCCCTGACCGCCAGACCGTCGTTGAGCACGCTGGCGAGCCCGCCGGCGCGCAGCCCCTCGAAATAGGCCGTGGCGACCGTGCGGCTCTGCGCCGACAGCAGATGCCAGAACGACCCGCCGACGACGTCGGTCTCCTCGCAGCCGAACAGCGCCTCGGCAGAGCGGTTCATGGACAGCAGCCGGCCGAGGCCGTCGAGCGTCACGACGCCGTCGGTGGCGGTGTCGAGAATGGTGTCGAGCGCACGCACGCGCGCTTCCTGATGTCGCAGTTCGCGCTCGAGCGCACGCAGATGCGCCTCCGTGCGCGGCTCGATGGCGCGGCGGAACGACATCAGCGTCGCCGGCCGGTTGCGCCCAGGGACCGTGTCCCGCCAGGGGATGGTGGCCATGCGCGCATCGACCGACAGCGGCGCGCCATAGGCGGTGCGCAGCGCCAGCGGCGCCTCGCCGCCGCCGGGCGTGCTCATGAACAGCGAACGCAGCCCGCCGGCGCGCCGGAACGCCGGCGCGTCGTCATAGCCCAGCAGGTCGAGCAGCGCGCGGTTGACGAACAGCACCTCGCCGTCGCGGCTCACCAGCATGCCGATCGGCAGCCGGTTGGCGATGAGCGCGACCGAATCCGTCGCATCCGCTCCCCTGTTGGCCGATGCGGCCGCGGCAGGCCCGGCGGCGGACGGCGCATCCGGCCCAAGTGCCACAGGCGATGCTTCCGAAGGCGATGCTTCCGCCCGCCCCGGCTCCGCGGGCGCGGTGAAGGCGGGTTGCACCTGATCGGGATCGTCCGGCTTGGCGAGGCTGCGCTCGTGGCTGTCGGCATAGGGCGGCAGCCATGCCGGGGGCGCTGCGGCCCAATCGTCTTCGACCTGCTTGTCTTCGGCCTGCCCCTCCGGGGCCAAACCCTCCCCGCCGGAGCTTTCGGCCACAAAGCCATCGGCAGAAGGACGCCCGCGCCCCTTGCCGTCCGCATCGCCAGCGACCAGCCGCAGGCGCCGCACGCCGCGTCCCGCCGTCGCCTCGCCATCGGCGGGAGGAACCGTCGGCTCCGCCTCCCCGGCCGCCGCCTCATCGGCGCCGGGCCGGGCGGCGCCGCCCAGCGCGCGGGCGATGTCGCGGAACGCCTGCTTCTCGTTTTCGGAAAGCCCGGAACGCTGCGGCTCGTCTTGATGCGGTTCCCCACGGGGCTCTGCGTCCCGAGGCAGACCGGGCTCCTGCCGTTGCGGTCCATGCGCATCGCCGGCATGCGCATCGCCGGGCCCGGCGGCCGCCGCCGGATCGCCCAGGCGCGAAACGCGGGCGAGGCCGAAGCCGCGATACCCCCGGAAACGGCGCCTGGGGTCGTGAACGGGAATGCCCGCGAGCTCCACCGGCAGACGCAGCGCCGATGCGTCGTCACCGAGACGCCACAGCACCTCCTTGCCGCTCCATGTCGCATGCTGCGCCAGCGCCGCCGCGACCGCGCCATCGGGATCGCTGACGATGCCCTCGTCCACGAGCGCCTGCCACGGCCGGTCCTCGACCCGGCCGGCGGCATCGCCGACGAGCGCCGCGAGCTCTCCCGACACCCGGGTGAGCCGACCCTCCGCGTCGCTCTCCCAGACGAAGCGGACCGTCCGCCGTTGCCCGGCGAAGGCGCGCAGGCGCTCCAGCGAACTTTGCTGTATATCTGGCTGTCTACCCGGCGTACCCGCCGCGCCGCCGCGATCCCGTGATACAACAGAACCGGCGGCATCGGCGCCGGGCGCGGGGCCGGGGCCGGCGGGGCCCTCCACCACCACGCGCGGCAGGCGCGGCAGCGGCCCGCGCAGGATGGTGAGCAGGAACTCGCCGTCCTGGGTCGCCACGCGGTGGCATTCGAGCAGCAGGCGGGTGATGCCATACCCCTGCGGCAGAGTGACGCGCTCGAGGCGCACGCCGCTGCCCGCCGACAGCGCCGCCGCGACGCGGCGCAGGCGCCCGCGCAGGCTTTCGCCGCCAGCGGCACGCAACGCCGGCGCAAGCCCGGCCGTCCCCACGGAAGCGCCGATCACCCGGCTCCCGTCGAGCGACCAGAGCACGGCGGCGGTTTCCCGCTCGACGAGTTCCGCGAGCGCCGGGTCGCTCCAAAGCTGCTGCGTGGTCGTGTCCGAACCTCGGGACATGCGAATCATCCATTCGATCGTCGCATAAGCACCGCGACATATGACTAACGAAATGTTAATATATCTTTGTGCTCAGAGCGTCACGAAAACTGCGTACCCTGACGGATGCAAGCTGGCATCAACGTTAACGCCGCTGGGGACGCCACTCGGCTTCCCTGGCGGGCCGCAGTTACCGCTGGCGCGCACCCCGGGCTTCACGCAGGTTGGTACCGCGCGCCGTCGCTCCGGTTTCTTCAACGCCGACGCCGGAACCGCACGAAGGGGGTATCCCTTCGGGCCGATGGCGCGGAGAAATTGAGTAAGACACCACTCTTGCAATGTTGCGCTGCAACATATATGCATTGCATTGCACAAGCCTTTGTGTCGAGTTTGTCCAGCATTTCCCAAGGAGCCGTACGATGAGCAACACCACTCCCACTTACGAGATCCCGGCTGAACTGCGCGAGTTCGCCGAGAAGAGCGTCGATCAGGCTCGCAAGGCTTTCGACGGCTTCCTCAGCGCTGCGCACAAGGCTGTCGCCGCGTTCGAGAACCAGTCCACCGCCGTGCCTTTCAACACGCACGAAGTCGCCCGTCGTACGCTGTCCTACGCCGAGGCCAACATCGCTGCGGCTTTCGACCTTGCCGAGAAGCTCGTGCGCGCCAAGGATCTGCGCGAGGTTTCGCAGTATCAGAACGAGTACCTGAAGAACCAGTTCGCTGCACTGCAGGAGCAGGCCCGCGACTTCAGCTCCGTGGTCCAGAAGTCCGCCACCGAGGCCACGCAGCAGGTTCAGGCCGCCGTGAAGGAAGCGACGCAGACCGCTACCGACGCCGCGAAAGAGGTCTCCAAGACCGTGGGCGAGGCCACCAAGGAAGCCACCAAGACCAGCGCTTAAGGAACGCGTGGCTGCGCCGGAGTGCATGCTCGGGCGCAGCCGTCCGGCTCGGGATCCGCCGTCCGGAAGGCGGATCGCGGCCATCGACGACGATCATTTTCCGCCGATGTCCTGCGTAGCGTAATTGGCGCAAATCGGCATACAAGTCCATTACTGTTATGGACAAATGCGCTGTTTCATCCTTCAATCTCGGGACTGTCCCAAGAACGGCGGGTGAATGCCGGATTGTCGAGGAATTCTGCGGCCGCGTTGCATGAACGGCCCTGAATGACCGGGACCGGGGCGAGGACTTGCCCGATCCGGTTACAGGCGCGTCCTCGGGGACAGAGCGCCGACGTCTTTTAAACGGCGCAGGCATGCCGTGCGGGATGTCCGCGTGGCCGTATTTCGGGGCATGCCCCCGGTCTCCAGGTGCACGATTTTCCATGGTGCACGACGATGCAGGGTTGGCATTTATTATACGGAGCAGGATTTCCATGACGACGCGCAAGCCAGGCGAAAGCCCCTCGACAGGCGGAAGAAAAAAGACCAGCGTGGCAAAAGCCACAACGACGACCTCGGACAAGGGCACGGCTTCGGCCACTGGCGCGGCTCCTACGACGGCCGGCGCAGCCGCATCCGCCGCCAGCCCGGCCCCCGCCACGAGCGCGAAGACCGCTCCGGCAGCCGCCGCACCCGCCAAGCCCGCAACGGGGGCGAGCCCTTCCGCACCGGCCCCCACCCCTGCCAAGCCCGTCGCCGAGACGAAGCCCGCCGCGCCGGCCAAGCCCGCGGAAGCAGCGAAACCCGCGCCGGCAGCGACCGCACCCGCCAAGCCCGCGACAGCGGCGAGCACGTCCGCACCGGCCCCCACCCCTGCCAAGCCCGTCGCCGAGACGAAGCCCGCCGCGCCGGCCAAGCCCGCGGAAGCAGCGAAACCCGCGCCGGCAGCGACCGCACCCGCCAAGCCCGTGGAGGCAGCGAAGCCTCAGGAAACGGCCAAGCCTGCCGAGGCAAGCAGCCCGGCCCGGCCGAGCGCGCCGGCAGCTGCCGCGAAGCCCGCAGAAACCCGCCCGGCTCCGGCCGCAACGAAGGCCGTCGCAACCGAGGCGCCCAAATCCGAACCGTCCAAGCCCGAGACGTCCAAGCCCGAAGCTCCCAAGGCTGAGACCCTCAAAGCCGAGCCCCCCAAGGCTGAGCCTCCCAAGGCGGAGACGCCGAAGCCTGAAGCCCCGAAACCTGAAACGCCCAAGCCCGAGACGCCCAAGTCCGAGACGCCCAAGTCCGAGACGGCCAAGCCCGAGACGGCCAAAGTCGAGCCTCCCAGGGCGCCTGCGGCGGCACCTGCCGACGCCAAGCCGGCCGCCGCGGCGCCGGCGAGCGCCCGTGCGGCCAGCGAGCCCGTCGGCGGACTGTTCGACAAGAAGACGCCGGTGACCGGCACGGCCGGGGAAACCTCGGCGCCCGCCTCGGCAAAGACGCAGCCGGCGGCCTCGAAAACCGCCCCCGCCCCGACTGCGGGCCAGGAAACGGCTACGGTACGCCAGATCCATGTGGCGGCCCAGGCCACGCCCGCTGCCCAAGTCACGTCCACGGCCCAGGCCACGCCCGCTGCCCAAGTCACGTCCACGGCCCAGGTGACGTCTGCGACCCAAGTCAAAGCCCATGTCACGGCCGAGGCCCCTTCCCGCCTCGCGGCGGCGGCGTTTCCCGCCACGCACGCCGGGTACACGGCCTTTCACGAGCAGAGCGAACTGTGGACGCGGAACGTCTCCATCGCGACCCGCGGCGTGACCGAACTCAACAGCAAGCTCTTCGATCTGGTGCGTATCCAGACGGACGGCGCCATCGACCTGTGGCGGCGGCTGCTGAGCGCAGGGTCGCTGGCCGAGGCGGTGGAGGTGCAGACGCGGGAATTGCGGCGGCAGTTCGAATCGACGTCCAGCCAGCTAAAGGACATCGCGCAGACGTCGAACCGGCTCTTCACCGAGGTGCTGACGCCTCCCCGTTCCATCGACCGCAAGACGACGCGCGACTGATCCCGTCCGCGTGATCGGACAGGCATCCGCCCGGGGCGGCGGGTGCCGCGCGGTTTCCATCCCGGAGCAAGGTCCGACCGGCAGTTCGCGCGTCGCCGTCCGGTGACGCGGCGCGCAATTGTCGGCGCGGACATCGTCGCTCTTGCGTCACAGTCGCGTACTTGCTATTGGACAGCATCCGATTCTTCCCCGGCGGGAGACGCGATCGGAAAACGCGAAGCAGCCGGCATCCGGCAATTGCTCCGAAGTGGTTTTGCAGCTGTAGCTCAGTTGGTTAGAGCGCTTGATTGTGGATCAAGAGGTCGCCCGTTCGAACCGGGCCAGCTGTACCATTCAAATCAGATCGTTAGAGACTTTCTTTGCCAGCCGGTTGTCCCTCCGGGTAACGGCTGGGTAACACGCGCCCGCTCGCTGCTTTCCTTGGAGCGAATTCTGATCGATCAGATGGCATCATCTGATCGGAGAACGCTCTACAGTATCAGACCAAAAAGTATGCGCACTTTCTGGAAAAATTTGATGCGTTAACAAATGGATAGAGAAAAATAGCGATTCAGATTCAATGCATTTTTCTCAGAGCGGGTTGCATCATTGCTGAATCAGGGTCTGTTGCGCAACCCGCTCTCATTTCTGTAGTTTTCCGCGACATGCGTTTAATTTGATGCTCAAATTAAACGCAAACTGCTTTAGCGGCCGAAATTCAGCACGATCAGCAGCCGCTGCGCCGCGCGCAGTTCGTCGCGAAAAGCCGTATCCCCGCGCGCGGCGCGGGCGGCGATCGCGAGGTGATTCTGCGCCGCGCGCCTGTCGCCCTTGCGCAGATGGCACACGCCGACGATGCAATGCGCGCGCGGATGTTTGCCGCCGCGCTTGAGATAGTCCAGCGCCAGCGCCAGTGCTGCGTCGTGGCGCTCGAGCCGCAGCGCGCAGATGGCGAGCCCCAGAAGCGCGTCGTTGCGCGCCGCCGGCCAATCCAGCAGGGCGCAAAGCACGGTGATCGCGCCGCCGATGTCGCCCGCCGCCACGAGCGCAACCGCCTGGGCGCGCAAGGCGAACACGCAATCCGCGTCGTCACTGCCGGCATCCGGGAGTTCCCCTTCCCCGCAGGCGTGCGCATCGGGCAACGGCCGACGATCCCGCGCGGAATCGGACGCCCCGCGACCATCTGCCGCCCAGGATGAATCGGGAGAAGAATCGACTTGAGCAGAATCTCGGGAAAAGCCCTGGGGGGAATGGAGCGTGTGTGTGAACGACGACAGGGTCGAGGGGAGCAGATCGTCGACGACGCTGTCCTGCAGGGCGACGACCACACGGAAGATCTCCTCGCCCGCGCGGGCCTGCTCACGGGCATGAAAATGGGCCAGCGACAGCCGCTCTCGAATGCCATCCGGAGACACGGGAGCGGATCTTCGCCACGTCTTTGCCCACGGTGCCGGCAAGTCGAGCAACGCCTCACCCAGAGCAGGAGAATGCGACGACATCAAGAGCTCCCAACCATGCGGCGCACCGGCGACGCAACGCCGCCGGCCACCCGTCACCCACCCGCAGCCCATGGAGACGCTGCCAGGCGTCATCTCCGCGCCCGCCCGCGGCATCGTCGACGCGCATGGCGAATACAGGGAGCCGCAGTCTGCCGGAGCGTACCCCTAACGGCCGCCCCTCCCTGTGCCGAACGGCACAGGGAGGGGCGATACCCAACACGAAGGACGGGATGGCATCGCACACCGCAGCCGCAGGTTTATAAACAGTTAATTGGTGGTCATACCCTCTGACAAGGGAACGGCCGATATTTGAATCGGGTAGTTTCTATAGTTGCATTCTCAAAAACAAAGTATCGAAAAACAACACACATATATAAATCAAATTATCTTAATATTTGATACATATACCATCAATTCACGCAATATCTAAAATAGATACTGAATATAGTTTTGTGATTTTAGAATCCCATATGCTATATTCATGCCGTTGTTCGGAGTTCGGGCGGGCTGGTATGATTTATGCGCTACTATTCGATATCCCGGATACATCGCGAGAGAAATTCGGGTAATGTTTGCGCTAAAGCAGTAATGCTCACCTTCAGTCGTGCTTTTCGGCTTGCGGTTGCATGTATCGTCATCGCGACTCTTGCCTCCTGCGGCAGGCTCAGCGGCGACTCGTGTACGGTGTCCGGTGTCGACGGCTCTGTCAGCAGCCGCTGCAAGGACGGCTTCTTCTCCGCATCCCGCCAGCGCTCGGTCCTGTATCAGGGCAACGACCAGTCGTTGCTTTACACCGGCGAGGCCGCTCCGACCGGGGGCGTTCTCGACACCGCGCGGCTGAACGGACCGCCGCCCAATGTCGTGCCCTTCGTCGGCTATGTCGACAGCGTGCGCGTCGACTACGCCCCCAACCCCGAATCCGTTTTCCGCGACGTCGTCAACCTCCAGAACGCCGGCGCGCCGGCCCTCAACCCCGAGGAGCGGGTGACGATAGACTTCATCCGGGCCAGCATCAACTTCGTGCTGACGCAGCTGCTCGGCGGCGCGCTCGGCGTGAACTACATCGCCCCGGACGATCTCGGCGGCTCGGTCACCTTCCGCACCGAGGAACCGGTGCCCAAAAGCCAGCTTCTCTATGTCGTGCGGGATATCCTCACCCGCAACGGGCTCGCCATCCGCTACCTGAACGGCATCTACCACATCGGCTCGCCGCAGGTGATCGAGGCCCTGCAGGCGAATGCCCGCGAGGACGGCGGGGACGTGACGACCCGCGTCGTCCAGCTCGCCAAGCACAATGCGGCCAATGTCATCAGCATCGCCGGCCGCCTGCTGCCCGACAACGTCACGCTGATGCCGAGCAACGTCTCGGACAAGATCATCCTGCGCGCCCCGAGCCAGGACATCCAGCAGATCGAGCGCACACTGCAATCGATCTCCCGCGACGGCCTGGGAGACGACAAGGTGGCCGTCGTGCCCGTGCAGCACAGCGCGCCGGAGCGCCTCGCCGCGCAGTTGACCGCCTTCTACGAAGCGCGGATTCCCAACGGCGCGGACATGCCGACCATCGTGCCGCTGGAGCGCCAGCGGGCGATCCTCATCGCGGCCCGCGACATGGGGATGCTGAACGGCATCCGGCAACTGGCCCAGCTCATGGACCGGGAGGCGACGGACGAGCCGACGCTGCGCGTCATCGAATTGCGCCATCTCGTCGCCGAGGAAATCGCGGGGCCGCTGAACGAGATATTCGGCGGCTCCGGGAACAGCCCGCAGAACACCCGTAGCGCCAGTGCGGCCCAGCGCGCAGCCGGCGGCAGCGAGGCGGGCGCGACCGGCAGCGGCGGACGCCAGGCGGCGGCCACGCAGGACATGCCGCGCCGGATGCCGACGATCCCGCAGGAAGGCATGCTGCACGATTCCGATCTCGGTTCGGAGGCGGCCCCGCGGTTCAGCATGCCCGGGCTCGTGAACGACGCCTCCGGCCGCCGGGCTGCGAACCGGCGCTCATCGACCGCCGAGGCGCTGGCGAGCCCGCGCAGCGCCGGCGGCGGCAGCCGCCTGCTCGCCGAGGCGAGCAACACGGGCAGCGTGCGCATCGTTCCCGACCCGCGCACGAACACGCTGATGGTCTATTCGACCTTCGCCGATTTCCAGCGCATCCGCGACGTGCTGAGCACAATGGACGTGCCGCAATCCCAGCTCGCCATCGAGGCGATGATCGTGGAAGTAGAGCTCAACGACCAGCTCGAACACGGGGTGCAGATGTATCTGCAAGGCCCGAACGTGGCGGCCCGCACGGCGGGATCGGCCCTGCCCGCGGGCGGCCTGGGCGTGGTGGAGGATACCGGGGACAACAAAGCTTTCGTCTCGCTCGGCGGGCAGGTGGGCAATTATCGCATCGAGGCCATCATGTCCGCCCTTCAGGCGGTCACCAGGATCAAGGTCATCTCCTCGCCCTACCTGACGGTGCTCGACGGCAAGACCGCGCGCCTCGTCGTCGGCGACCAGATTTCATATGCCGTCAGCAACCAGACGTCGCAGAACTCCGGCAACGTCACGGTGACGCAGCAGATCGAGATCAAGGATACCGGCATCGTTCTCGACGTGACGCCGCGTATCTACGCCAGCAATTCGGTGGCGATGCGCATCAACCAGTCAGTCAGCACGCCGTCCGCGACCATCCAGAACGGCAACCCCGTCATCGCCACGCGCGAGGTGACGTCGAACGTGCTCGGCCAGTCCGGCCGGACCATCCTGCTCGGCGGGCTCATCCAGGATCGTTTCGAGGATACGGAAACGGGCGTGCCGGTGCTGCAGAATGCCCCGATCATCGGCGATCTGTTCAAGTCGCGCACGGACCGCGTACGCCGCGTCGAGCTGCTGATCATGCTGACGCCGCGGGTCATCCGCAACACCAACCAGCTCGAGGACATCACCAAGCTGCTGCGGGCGCAGATCCACCCGCGATAAGGCATCGACCCAAAGGGGGGGGGCACACGTTCCGATGCGGGCAGGATCAGAGCACGCCGGTGTTGCGTCCGGCGTTGTTGCGGGAGAACAGCGCGCTGACGTTGTCGGACCGGCCGGTCTCGGGCGGCACGTTCCGGGGCTTGTTGAGGTAGTCCTCGGCGAAATTCTCGACAGATGGATCGGCGGTGAAGATCGACGTTCCCAAAACCGGCGTGCCCGCGTCGAGGGGCCGGGCGTCGAACGCGGGTGCCGACACCTGAGCCGCCGCTTCCGACGTCACCGGCGCGAGACGAACGGCGGACGCTCCCGTCTGGCCGTCGGGCGGCGTCTCCGGCGCGGACGGCGGCTGCACCGGAACGACGGGCAATGCGGGCGGCGAGGCGTAACGCCCGATTTCGCTTGCTGCCATGATCGTCTCCCTCCCATTGCGTTGCGCGCCGGCCGGTGCCCGTGGCGCCGGGATCCTCACGACGCACGGGCGCGCGAGCGACGCTCGACCAGCATCATGATGCCGATGCCGGACACACCCGACAGAATACTCAAAATAGCATCCAGCGGAATATTTGTCGATAACGCGATAATATAGCCGACGCCACCATTGTATCCTTCCGCGTATCGGGAGCCCCTGTCCCCGCTGTCGCCGGATGTATTCATGTCGCTTTGCTTGGCTCCACCTCCCAGAAGGGTGGCGAGTTCACGGACGAAAGCTTCTTTCGGCAGGGGCCGGGCGAGCAATGCGCTAAAATCGGCTGTCCAGCCGCCCTCGCCGCCGGGGGAGGTTTGCCGGAGTGCGGCGGGCACGGATAACTCGCGCCACGCCCGCCCGCGCGCCCGCAGGACGGCAATGACAGGCGCGTAGGACTCGTTGGCGAAGACATAGAGGCTGACGGGATCGGGCATCCACCCGGCCCGCAGCGGGCCGTCCAGCGCCTGCGGCGCGAGCGTCAGCGTCCCGGACGGTGTGACGACCGTGATGCGTCCGGGCAGGACGTCGATGCGCGTTCCCACTGCCTCGAGGCGGCGCTGGTAGAGCAGGTCCGTCATGGCCGCCGCGTCCATGGGCGCGCGCTCGATCGCCCTAGCCTCGCGCTGCGCCGGGCGCGGACCGACGGCGGTGTCGATCAGCAGCACGAGCAGCAGCAGGAACACCGAGAATATGGTCGCCGACAGATCGGACAACGTGCCGAACTCGAAGCGCCAGCCGATCATGGCCGCGCCCCCGGCGTCCGCGCCTCCAGCCGCCGCTGGCGGACGACCGGCGGGCCGTGGCGGGCGGCGACAGTCTCGAACAGGAACGCGGCTTCGAGGCCGTCCGCCGCGATGTCGAGCAGCAGGGGCTCGCCCCTGTCCCGCACGCCCCGCAGGCGGCGCGCCAGTCCCTCGTCCTCCAGAATATGCCCCAGCGGCACGTCGAGAGGCGGCGTCCGCGCCGCATCCGCCTCCACCCGCAGCCCGGCGGCGGTCGCGATGACGTGCGCGGGCGGGAGCGCGGCGTCAGCGGCCTGCGGCGTGCCGGCGCCGCTCGCCAGCAGCAGGCTGATGACCGGCACCAGAATGGCGATGAGGCCCAGCAGCAGATCGGCGAAGGGATCGAACGACACCGCCCCCGGCGCGTCATCGTCGCCGGGATTGTATCGGGCCTCATGGGAAGCCCCCTGCCCGGTGTTCCGGCCGGGAGCGCCGTCTGTCGCGCGCATCGTCCCGGCTCCCGTTCAGGCGCCCGGCGGCGGGACGGACGCGGATGGCCGGGCAGCCGCCGCGGCGACGATGAGCGCGCATTCGGCCATGAGCTCCGTTTCCGCCTTCTCCAGCGCGTTGAGCGCCGTCGAGGCGACCATGCCGCCGACGAGCCCGAGCAGCGTCGTCTGAAACTTGATCGCCAGCCCGCCGAGACTGGCGCTGATGTCGGCGGCGGCACGCACGCCGTCGCCGGTGTCGCGCGGCAGTTCGCCCAGCGTGATCGACAGCCCGATCACTGTGCCGACGAAACCGAGCAGCGGCAGCAGCGGCACGACGCTCTTGACGAACCGGCGCGACGCCAGATGAAAGTCCGTCACCGCGCGGAACGCCGCCAGCGCGGCCGCATCGGTGCCGTCGGCGATCGTGCGGCAGGCGAGCAGGGCGCGGCTGCCCGGGTGGAGGGGCGCGAGCCTGTCCAGCGCCGCCGGGAGCATGGGATCCGAACCCCCCTCGCTTTTCCCGTCATCCCCGGCATGCTCCAGCAGCCGCCCCAGCGCCGCGAGAGCGGCGCGATCGCGCCAATGCAGCCGCCAGGCGTCGGCGACAAAGGCGACGACCACGAAGAACAGGTAGATGAGCGCCCGGTGCACCGGCGTGTCGCCGAGCAATGCATCGACGGCGACGCTGGCCGCCGTCGGCACGCCGTCGCCGCCCTGCGGGAGAACCGCGCGCACGCCGGGCGTACGCATGGCGAGCGCCGCCGCCTGCTCGAACACGAGGGCGAGAAAGCCGCCGAACGCCAGCGCCGCCCCCGCCGACTGCACCGACGCGGCCGGATGACGGCGCAGCGGCGCCCGCCACGCCAGCCACAGCCGCAGATCGGCGATTTCCACCAGCACCCGGCCGGCGAACAGCAGCACCAGCACCGACGGCCAGACCGGCGATGCGCCGTCCGCCGTGGCGAGAAGCGCCAGCACGGCCGCGACGCCGACCGCCGCCTGGGGCAGCCGCCCCAAGGCGAGACGCGGACCGGCGAGATCCCGCTCGAAACCCTCGCCCATGGCCGGCGCCACCGCGCCGACGATCATGCCGCAAGCCGCGAAGCCCGCGAGCAGCCAGAAGACGATCTCGCCATGGACGATCCCGGAATGCCGGCCGCCGGCCGCCAGCAGCAGCGCGAACGACAGCCCGGCGCAGACCGTGTAGATCGACAGCCGGTGGAAATCCGGCGCACGTCGGCGGGCCGCCCCGTCGGCGCGCTCCGGCGTTCCCCGCGCCACGCCAGCAAGCCGGCTCATGCGGCGCCCAACTGGCCTTGCAGCTTGATCCTGTCAAGCGGCTGGACATTGGCGTTGGCGGACAGCTCCTGAAACGACAGCACCGGCATCTCGGGAAAATCGCGCTCGATGATCTTGCGCAGGAAGCGGCGGATGTCCATCGGCGCCATCAGCACCGGCTGCGTCGCGTGGCGGCTGGTGTCGCCGATGACGCTCTTCATGGTGGCGATGAGCTTGCGGTGCACGTCGGGCGCGAGCGCGAGATAGGATGCGCCGCTGGTCTGGCGCACCGCGCCGCGCACCACGTCCTCGATCTCCTTCGAGATCAGATAGGCGGGGATGATGTTCTGCCCGGCGGAAAACTTCTGCGTGATGTAGCGGCCGAGCGCCCCGCGTACGTGCTCGGTGAGCACGATGGGGTCCTTTTCGCGCTGGCCCCAGTTTACCAGCGCCTCCAGGATGGTGCGCATGTCGCGGATGGAGATCTCCTCGCCGACGAGACGCTGCATCACATCGGTGATGGTGATGATCGGCAGGAGGCGCGTCGCCTCGCGCACCAGCTCGCCGAAGTTCTTCTGCATCTGGTTCATCAGGAACATGGTTTCCTGAATGCCGATGAACTCCGACGCATGCGTCTTGAGGATATGCGCCAGGTGGTAGGTCATCATGGTCGACAGCGTCATGACCTGAATGCCGGCGCGCTCCAGCAGCGGCAGGTATCTGTTCGATACCCACAGGCTCGGCGTGCGCGGCAGGAAATCCTCGCCCCGCTCCACCGGAATGTCGAACATCCTGAGGTTCTCCTCGCTCTCGCGCACCAGCACGTAGCCGGGCCGGGCCACGCCCGCCGCCACCAGAACCTCATTGACGAGAATGCGGTACTCGCCGTCCCTCAGATTGTCGTTGAGCCGCAGGTTGATGCCCGGGAACGGCACGCCGAGATCGAAATAGAGCGCCCGGCGGACCTTCGCCACCTCCCTGTCGAGCTTTTCGGGACGGATCGAGTGGCGCACGCTCGACGCCACGTCGACGATGAGCGGCACCGTGAGGGCGAAATTGACCACATCGATCGGCGTGTTCTCCTCCTTCTCGTTCCCGGCGGGGAAGGAGGGCATCTGCCCCGCCTGCGCCAGGGCCGGCGCCAGCGCCGGCATGTCGTGGGACGAGGCGTCCTTGGCGGCAGCGCGCCTGCCCGCGCGCTGGAGCAGGAAGCCGGCCACGCCCGTGGCGGCGGCGAGCACGAGAAAGACGATGGTCGGAAAGCCGGGAACAATGGCGAAAAGACACAGGATGCCCGACGTGATCAGCAGCGCGCGTGGCTCGCTGCCCAGCTGCGAGACGATGTCGCTGCCGAGGTCGGAGTTGTCCTCCGACGACACGCGGGTGACGATGAAGCCGGCCGTGATCGACACGAAAAGCGCCGGAATCTGGGTCACGAGGCCGTCGCCGATGGTGAGCAGCGAATAGCGGTTCATCGCGTCGCCGACGGTCATACCGTTCTGCATCACGCCGATACTGATGCCGCCGATGAGGTTGATGGCGGTGATGATCAGGCCCGCGACCGCATCGCCCTTGACGAACTTCATCGCGCCGTCCATGGCGCCGTAGAGCTGGCTTTCCTTCTCCAGCTTGGAGCGCCGGCGCTTGGCCTCGTCGAGCTCGATCATGCCGGCGCGCATGTCCGAGTCGATCGACATCTGCTTGCCGGGCATCGAATCGAGCGAGAAGCGCGCCGAGACCTCCGCGACGCGCTCCGAGCCCTTGGTGATCACCATGAAGTTGACGATGGTGAGGATGAGGAACACGACGAGGCCGACGACGAGATTGCCGCCGACCACGAACTCGCCGAAAGCCTCGATGATGTCGCCGGCATCGGCCTGCAGGAGGATCAGCCGTGTGGTGCTGATGGAGAGCGCCAGGCGGAACAGCGTGGTGAGCAGCAGGATCGACGGAAACGAGGAAAGCTGCACCACGTCCTTGATGTACATCGACGCCATCAGCAGGATCGCGGCGAGCGACAGATTGAAGCCGACGAGCAGGTCGATCAGTTCGGTCGGCAGCGGCAGGACCATCATGAAGACGATCGCCACCAGCAGGAACGCCAGCACAAGGTCGTTGCGCTTCGCCAGCAGTTGCAGGAACCGTGTCATGTCAAACGCTGTCTCCGCAACCGACCCGACATCGAGACGTCTTGAATGTCATATATGATCTGATGCATGTCAATCATGTCGCATGGGATCGGACACGCCTTCCCCCGCCAATGTCGCCCCGCGCCGCGCCCATCCGCGGCCGCCCCCTTCCCGCCGGTTCACGACAGCCCGGAGCAAGCCTGCGCGCGCAGACTGGCCGTCCGGCAGCCGTGATCCATCATGCGAGGCGTCCATGGTTTCGGAGATCAAGAATCTGGATATCGGCGTCGAATCGATCTCGCGCTGGCGGATCGAGGACGAGGCGCACTTGCCCGAAGGCGGCGCCTTGGCGCCCGCCTATCTCCCGGTATACAGGCCGCTTCACGACGTCCTGCACCGTCCGACGCTGGACGAGCGCCTGCCCGAGTTGCTGCAGCCCGCGACCATCGACGCAGAGTTGCTGCAGCCGGCCCAGCTCATGGAGGCACGCATCGACACGCGGACGCTGCTGAGCGAGTTCGCGGCGCGCAGCTCCGGCGCGCAGAAGGCGACGTTCGATCGTGCCGTCGCGCTGATCGACCGCAACGAACTCCTCGATGAGGAGGTGCGCGCGTCGGTCGCTGCGCTCTATCGCGGATGAGCCGGGCATGAGCAATGTCATCGTCGCCCGAATCCCCCGTTCCGGCGCGGTGCGGCGCAGGGAGCGCGACTTCCTGCTGCTGAACATCTACGTCTTCGCCCGGCATGGCTATATCGAGCAGGCGCGCATCTTCGCCGATGCCCTCTATCTGATGGGCGAGACCACCGCGGACGTGCTGCTGGCACGCGCCGTGACGCGGTTCCTGATGAGCGAGTGGGCGGCGGCGCTGGCCGCGCTCGAGGAACTCGACCGGGTGGACCCGATCGAGCGCTTCGGTTCCTATCAGCCGTCGCCGAAACAGCGCATGCGGCGCTATCTCAGGGCGCGCAGCCTGCATGAACTCGGCATGGGCGACAACGCCGGCGACGCGCTGGACGCCTATCTGCGCCACGGCGTCTCCGGCGTCGAGGAGCCCGAGTGACAGCGGCCGGCGGAGCGCCTGCCCTTCGGATGGAACCAGCCGATCGACCGTCATTCGCTCGAATGGGAGAAGCGCGGAGCGCGGCCCGATCCGGACCGGCGCCGGGAATGTCCGATCTGTCATTTACGGCACAATACGCGCGCAAGGCGGCTGCTACAGTCCGCCAGATGAGAGGATCGCGCCACGCAACACGCCGCGGGAACCGGCAAGGAGCCGCTTGCAGTCACCCCCGAATCCCCGCTCTCCCGCCGGGAGGGCGCCCTATTCGGCAGGACCGCGCGGGCCTTGGCGGCCGCCCCGCGGCACATGGCCCGCGCCGCTCGCCTCAACGCACCGTCTGAACCGGCATGGGAGCCTTTGACGACATCATCTCCGCATTGTGGCAGGTCTTCGATCAGGGCGCGCCGCCGCCGGGGCGCACGGCCGCGCTCACGGTCGACGATATCGACATCCTGCTTGCCGACCGCGGCAAATACCTGCTCGTGCGCGCAACCGCCGGTCCCCTCGCCAGCGGCGAGCCGCAGCGCGGCGCGCAGATCAGGGCGGCGCTGCAACTGGCGCTGGGCAGCCTGAAACGCCAGCCCGTTCTCGTTCATGTAAAGCAGACTCAAGATCAACCTATCGTATTCGTTGAACAAAATATCCCCTACGGAAAATATGACACCTCAAATATAGAAAGAAGTATTTCGCACATCATAAAAGTATGCCATATAATAAAAACAGATCATGAAGAAACATACTCGCAAGTTGATAGCGAAAACTTGCATGGCAAAAGGCATGAAAAACCCATGGAAAACGAAGTTATTTTCAGAGTATAATAGGACATACTTCGAGTGATTGGTGACGACGCACTTTGGAGGCGTTGCGGCAAGAGCGTAGAGGAAAGGCGTTGACTATGACTGCGTCGGATTCTGCCAAGGCTGTTCTGTCCCTCACGGACTCGTTGACCGCCAAGTCGTCCATTCGCGCGCTGCTCGGGCTTGACGTCGAGCATCTGCTGCCGGGCCTGGACATCGCCGCGGACAGGTTCCGGCAGGGGGATGAACAGGGCGCGCTGCGCATCTATGCCACGCTCGTGCTGTGCGACCCCACCGAGCCGCGCTTCCAGATCGGCCTTGCCGCCTGCGCGCTGGATATGGGCCTTGCCGCCGTCGCGCTGCGGGCGGCCTCGGCCGTCATCGCATGCAGGCCCGAGAGCCCGGAGGGATACCACCTATCCGGGCATGCCAGCGCGGGCCTAGAGGAATACGACGACGCCGTCCGCGACTTCACCGAGGCGCTGCGCCTCGCCCGCAAGCGCCGCGGCTGCGCCGAGATCGCACGGGACAGCGAGCGCATGCTCGCACGCCTCGCCGCCCTGCCGGAAAGAACCACGCGGCCGGGGACGGCCGGCGACGATCCAGCCGCGAGGGCGCGGCCCCAGAGACCGATCGCCGCTTCGGCATAAGACGCGACACGGCGCAAGCCGGGCGCCTCCGCCGCCTTCCGATGCCCCAACCCGTGAGCCCGCCGCGCCTATCCGATGAACCAGCCGCCAGCCTCCCCGCCTCATGGTCCTGCGTCCCGAAGCACCGGGCATCCCGGGACGGCGGGCCACGGTGCGCCCCCGTCGCCGCTCGGCAAATCGCTCCGGCTCGGCAACGATGACGTCGACCTTCTGGGCAGGCTGTTCGGCGAATTGACCGCCTCGCTCGGCATCGACGGCGGCCCGATCTTCGCGCGTCTGATAGTGGGGCAGAGCATCGGAGAGGCGCTTGCGGTGCCGGACGGCGTGGTGGAGCGCATCTACGCGCGGGCGCATCGCTGGTTCGCCCTCGGCAAGATCGACCGGGCCGCACCGCTGTTTCGGGCGCTGTGTCTCCTGCGGGATGAGGACGCGGATTTCTGGATGGGCTACGGCGTCTGCATGCGCCTCACCGGCCAGTTCGCCAAGGCGCAAAGGGCGTTCGAAACCGCCACCAACCTGCGGCCGGACTGGGCCGTGCCCTTCTTCCACCTGCTGGAACTGGCGCTGCATCGCAAGCAGTGGCCGCAGGCACGCGCCGCTCTCGCCGCCTACGATGCCAGGGCCGGCGCCGATGTGCCCGCCGAGATCGCCGCCGAGGCCGTGCGGCTGCGGGTGGTGGTGGAACACGGCTCCCCGAACGGACACGCGGACGCGACTCCGGTCGGCAACCGGCCGGCGCGGACGGCCGCCGCCCCGCCATGCATCGCGGTCCGCCCATGAAGCTTAGCGGCATCGTCAACGCCTATATGGCGCTCGCAAAGAGCCTTGCGGGCATCGATATCGCCCGCAAGGGCGCCCCCTTCGCCGGCTCGCCCGCTCGCGGCCAGCCCGCCACGATGCAGCCGCCCGCGGCGGGAACGGGCCGTGTCGCGCCATCGGGACAGGCGGCGGGGCAACCCGTCCCCGGCGGGCAGGGCAGCACCCCTGCCGGCGCAAGCCCGTCCGTCGCCGGAGATGCCGCCCCCGACATCGCGGGACGCGGCGTCACGGGCGAGAGCCATGCGCAGGTTCCCGACGCCGCGCCCCGGCGCGATGCGGCCAGCCTTCCCGGCAAGACGGCTTCCCTGTCGCTCGTCGGCCTGCGCCTGCCGGCCCCCGCCGGTGCGGCCACGGCCTCGCTCGCCACGGCCTATATCGCGACAGTCACCGGCAGCACTCCCGCACCCGAACAGCGGGACGCCGGGCAGCGGGCAGCGGCAACGCCGGCGGTGCCGGAAGGCGACGGCGCTTCCGCCCGCCAGACATCCGACCTTTCCGACAGCGCGGCGAGGGTACCGTTCCAGAAGATCGCCGCACCCGGCTCCGCGCCGGACGACGTCGATGAGGGCCGGCTGGGCGATCGGGCGACGCAGCCGGACGCCGACGCAGCCCGGGCCGGCAGCGCCATCCGTGCGCCCACTGAGAAAGCCGCCGCGCGAATGGCGGCCCCGACCATCGGCCGGGACGACGCCGGCGACGGCGGACGCGACAGCCGGATCGGCGGCGCGGACGGCGACGGGCGGCAGGCAGCCGCGAGGGAAACCGCGCCGACGCCGGGAGCGCGCACGGTACCGGTGCAATCGCCATCGGCCGGAAGCGCCCGGACGCCGGCGACGGATCGCGCCCATGCGGCGGACGGCCCCGACGTGCGTTCGGGCGAGGAGGCCGATGGCGCCGGTCTGCCGGGCCACGCCGCACCGGAAGCGGGCCAGCCGGCGGCGCGCGCGCCGGAGCGGCCTGGCGGTAATCCGCGGCTGGAGCTGCCGCAGCACACCGTCCTCGATGCGCTCGACCAGCAGCGGGCTGCCCCGGACGCGGCGATGGAGACCCTCATCCTCAACGCCGCCATGATCCCCGGCTGGCCGGCGCCGCGGCCGTTCGAGATGCCCCGGCGCGTCGCCGGCCGCGAGCGGCGGCCCATGATACCCGTGCAGCAGCCCGAAAAGCCGGAGAATACGCTCAGGCGCAACAGCCGCGACGAGGTGGCGGTGCAGACCTATCTGGCGAACATGGGCGTCAAACGGTCGCTCATCGCCAGATTCCGCACCGTGCTGAGACCCGTCCACCAGCGGATGAAGATCCTGTTCGGGCTGGCGGTGCTCGCCACCCAGGTGGTGTTCACGCTGCATACCGTCCTTGCCGAACTCGACAGCATCGAGAGCGAGGAGGACGACATGGAGCGCCAGCCCGGCGAGCAGCAGCGGCGGCTCAGGGGCTGATCCGCGCGGCCCGCCGTTCAGCGCCGTCGGGAGGCGTTGATATATTTCTCCAGCCACAGGCTGTAGCGCGAGCCGCCATAGCACAGAATGAAATAGATGAACGCTACCAGCGCATAGGCTTCGTCGTAATAGCCGAGCCAGTCGGGATCGGCGGTGGAGGCGCGCGCCGCGTTCAGCAGATCGAAGATGCCGATGACCGCGAGCAGCGCGGTGGCCAGCAGGAAGCCGATCGCCTGGTTCACCATCGCCGGCACCACGTTGCGCAGCGCCTGCGGCAGGACGATGAGCTGCATCGTGCGCCAGTAGCCGAGCCCCAGCGCCCTCGCCGCCTCCTCCTGCCCGGGCGGGATGGCCTGCAGCCCGCCGCGCACCACCTCGGCGATATAGGCGGACCAGAACAGCGTCGTCATGATCATGGCGCGGATGGTCTTGTCGATCAGCGCCCCGCCCGGCACCGCCATGGGCAGGATCAGCATCGCGACGTAGAGAATGGCGATGAAGGGCACGGCGCGCATCAGTTCGATGAACGCCACCGCCAGCACCCGGATGCCGCGCATGTCGGAACGGCGCGCCAGCGCCAGGCCGATGGCGATCAGCGTGCCGAGCCCGAAACACACCGTCCACACCAGCAGCGTGATCGGCAGCCCGCCCCATTGGTTCGACGGCACGGGCGGCGGCGTGAACGTGCCGGCCAGCAGCAGCCACGAGCCGACGATGCCGAGCGGCCACGCCAGCAGCAGCCACGGCCGCCACAGGCGCGGCATGGCGGTTGCGACGAGCAGGACGGCAAGGATGACCAGCACCAGAAACGGCCGCCAGTGCAGGGCCGGCGGATAGAAGGCGAAGATGATGAAATTGAACTTCGCGCCGATGAAGGCCCAGCACGCGCCGGCCGCCCGCGCGCAGTCCTCCGACGTGCCGGTCCAGGTGGCGTCGATGATCGCCCAGCGCGCGAAAGGCGGCACGATGGCCCACAGCGCCAGCGCCGTCAGCAGGGTGATCAGCGTGTTGCCCCAGGTGCCGAAGAGGCCGGACCGCAGCCGGTGCAGCCAGGACGGCAGCGCCGGCAGCACCCCGCCGCCCGGCCCGTCCGATTCCGGCGCGCCGCCGTGCAGGTCCCCGCCCGGCCCGCGCCCGGCGAGCCGTTGCGCCTCGCGCCGCTCGCGCCGGATGGAAGCCAGCACGTCGTCGACGGTCGTCATCGCGTCACGTTCCCGCGCAGCGCCACGCGCTCGTTATAGACGTTCATCAGCGCCGACACCGACAGGTTGATGACGAGAAAGACGCCGACCAGGATGGCGAGCGCCTCGAACGCCTGGCCGGTGGTGTTGGCGGTGGTGTTGATCACGCTGACGAGATCCGGATAGCCGATGGCGACCGCGAGGCTCGAGTCCTTGGTCAGGTCGAGATAGGACGAGGTGATGAGCGGCGTGATCACGCGCAGCGCCTGCGGCACCACGACGAGCCGCATGATCTGGCCGCGATGCAGGCCGAGCGAGCGCGCCGCCTCCCATTGCCCCTGCCCCACCGACTCCACCCCCGCGCGCACGATCTCGGCGATGGCAGCGGAATATTTCACCGTCAGCCCGGTCAGAAGCGCCGCGAATTCCGGCGACAGCGACATCCCGCCGCGGATGTTGAAGCCGCTCAGCACCGGCACGTCGAGACCCGCCTCGACGCCGGTCAGCGCGCCGGCGAGGACGATGCCGGCGACGAGAACCGCGAACGCCGCAAGGCCCCGCACGAAGGTCAGCGCCGCGCGTCGGCGGGCCAGCACGACGAAGACGGCGAAACCCGCGATCAGCGCCGCGACGAGCGCCGGCGTCAGCCCAGTTCCGCCGGCGAGCGTAACGCCGGGCAGGAAAACGCCGCGGTTGGTGAGATAGACGGCGTCGAACAGCGGCTCGGCCTGGCGCGGCGGCGCCAGCGCCTTGGCAAGCGACACCCAGAAGAACAGTTGCAGCAGCGTCGGCGTGTTGCGGATGATCTCGATGTACCAGCGCACCAGCCCCGCCAGCAGCAGATTGCCCGACAGGCCGGCAATGCCGACGGAAACGCCCAGGATCGTGGTCAGGATGCAGCCGAGGACCGCCACCTTGAGCGTGTTGATCAGTCCGGCCACCATCGCGTAGATGTAGGGATCGCCCGCGCGGAAGGGGATCATGGACTCGCCGATCTCAAAATTGGCGGGCCGGCCGAGAAAGTCGAAACCGGGACTGATGCCGAGCCGGTCCATGGTGGTGACGGTATTGGCGCCGAACAGGTAGAGCACCCCCACCGCCGCGACGATGACCACGATCTGGGTGGCGATCCGCGGCCCCCACCACAGGCGTGCACGCGTGACGAAACCGGGGCGCCCGGCCCCGGTCAAAACCCTGTCGGAGATGCTTGCCATCGACGGCCGGTGCGATCAGCGGAACGGCGGCGAATAGAGCAGACCGCCGTTGGTCCAGAGATTGTTGTAACCGCGTTCCCAGCCGAGCGGCTTCAGGTGGCGATCGAAAAGCTCGCCGTAATTGCCGATCTGCTTGACGATGTTGTAGGCCCACTTGGGATCAAGCCCGATGGCCTGCCCCAGCGAGGGATCGGCGCCGAGGAAACGGCGGATGGCCGGGTCCTCCGACTCCAGGAAGGTATCGACGTTCTCGGAGGTGATGCCCCATTCCTCGGCCTGGATGAGGGCGTTCACGGTCCAGTTGACGATCTCCAGCCACCGGTCGTCGCCGCGGGCAATGGCGGGCGCCAGCGGCTCCTTGGACAGACGCTCGGGCAGGAGGACATAATTTTCGGGATCCTTGAGCTGCTTGAACTTGCCGACGAGATCCGAGGCGTCCTGCGTGATGGCGTCGACGCGGCCCTCTTCGAGCGCGGCGTTGAACTGGCGCGTGTCCTCGATGGTGAGCGCCTGGAAGGACTTGCCGGTCTTGCGGAAGAAGTCGGCGATGTTGAGCTCGCCCGTCGTGCCGCTCTGCACGCCGATGGTGGCGCCGTCGAGATCGGTGGCGGTGGTCACGCCGAGATCCTTGCGCACCAGAAGCCCCTGGCCGTCGTAGAACACGGTCGGCCCGAAGTGGAAGCCGAGCTGGAACGCGCGGGTGATGGTGATGGTGACGCCCGACAGCAGGATGTCGAACTCACCCGCCTGGAGCGCGGGCAGACGCTGCTGCGGCGAGGAGACGGTGAACTCGATCTTCTCGGCATCGCCGAGCGTGGTGATGGCCAGCGCGCGGCCGATATCGATGAAGAAGCCCTGCCAGCGGCCGGCGCTGTCGGGCGAGAAGAAGCCCGGCGTCGTGCCCACGCCCGCCTTGATCGACCCGCGCTGGGTGATCTTGTCGAGCGTCGGGCCGGCATGGGCGGACGCGGACAGCAGGCCGCCGGCCACCACGAGGGAGGCGGCAAGAACGCGGCCGAGAAACGCCTTCGCGCCCGGCGATTTTACGGTATCGATGAACCCCATCGGATTGCCCCCTTCATTGATCGGCATGTCGATCACTACGCAATAAGCGAAAAATTACGACTCGTCCGGCTCCCCGGTCTGATAGGCGCCGTTCCAGAACAGCAGCGGATCGACCGCCCCCTCGTGCACGTGCACGCCGACCACACGGCCGAAGAACACCGTGTGGCTCGCCACCCGCGCCTCCTCGGCGACAAGGCAGTCGAAACCCGCCAGCGCGGTGGCGAGGACGGGGGCACCCGTGTGCAGGGTCGTCCACTCGCCGAATTCGAAACGGCGCGCACGCAGGGCGGGCAGGGAGAATTTCTCGGCCACGGCGCGGTCCTGCGCGCGCAGCACGTTGACACTGAAGCGCCCCGACCGGGCGATGAAATCGCGGGCGGAGGCGGACTGGGAAACGCAGACCAGCAGCGTGGGCGGGTCAGCGGACACGGAACTCACGGCCGTGGCGACGAGGCCGTAGCGCTTGCCCTCGAACTCGGTGGCGACGATGGACACGCCCGCCGCCAGGCGACGCATCCCCTGCTTGAAAAGCACCGAATCCACCGCCCCGCCGGCGGCCGCGCCTTCACCGGTCTGCGGGCGGCGCTCGGTCGGAAAGGGGACAATCTTCATTGTATCAGACACTTGATCGACTCCATACCTCCGCTGACCGGCGGCCCCGGAACGGAATTGCCATTCCGCTCCATCTCCCTGCTGCATCGCCATTCCCGGAAAGGCGTCTGGCACTTTCCGAACATGGCAACGGGCAGGCCGCACGACACGGAACCCGTCGCGGGTGTGGCGTTGCTGATATCTAGAACGGGCCCAGACTTAATGTCAATTAAATCTATAGACATTAGGAAAAATGCCCGCGCGATGCCCCCTTTACGACAATGAAGCGGCCACCGGCGTCTGCGGGCGACCGCTGCATGCTTCGAACCTGTCGTTCCGCGGCGGACACACGCCTGAACCGCCCCGCCGCTCCATCCTTCTTGTCAAAGCGCCGAACCCATCCGGAAACGGTACCCGTTCTTTAGGGTCGACGCTATAGCCGAAGCCCGGTCCCGGAAGCGGAAACCGCCTTTCAAGCACGGACCATGTCCGATCAGATGGGGAGATCGGCGTGGCGATTCAACGCAAAGCCAACCCGATCCGCCTTATTATTGCCGCATCGAATCCAGCCGGAAACGGCGCGTTTCCGCCGTGTGCATGGAATCAGCCGCCGGGCTGCTTGTCCAGCTCGACGATGCGCAGATAGGGCTTGAGGGTCTTGAAGCCCTGCGGGAAGCGCTCTTTCGCCTCCTCGTCGGAAACGGCCGGCACGATGATGACCGGATCGCCGGGATTCCAGTTCACCGGCGTCGATACCTTCTGGCCGTCCGTCAGCTGCAGGCTGTCGACGACGCGCAGGATCTCGGAGAAGTTGCGCCCCGCGCTCGGCGGATAGGTCAGCGTCAGGCGCACCTTCTTGTTCGGATCGATGATGAACACCGCCCGCACGGTGATGTTGGGATCGGCGTCCGGATGGATCAGGCCGTAGAGCTCCGACACCTTCTTGTCGTCATCGGCGAGCAGCGGGAAGTTGAGCTTGTGGCCCTGGGTCTCGGCGATGTCCTCGCCCCACTTCTCATGCGCGTCGAGCGGATCGACGGAGAGCCCGATCACCTTGACGTTGCGCTTCTTCCACTCGTCCGCCAGGCGGGCGACCTCGCCGAGTTCCGTCGTGCACACCGGCGTGAAGTTGCGCGGATGGCTGAACAGGATGCCCCAGGAATTGCCAAGCCACTCGTGAAAATGGATGTCGCCTTCGGTGCTCTTCTGAACGAAGTCAGGCGCGATCTGACCGAGCTGGATCGTCATGTCGTCATCTCCGATGGGCGGCGACGGCCATCCGGGCCGGCCGCCGCGCGTTGCGGACGGTCCCCGACAGGGCGGGGAGCGAACTGATAGGCGGGCAGTCTATATCAGGGCGCCGCATCAGGCCACCTAATCTATAGGGTAGTAGCGAAAAATTCGTCCCTCGTGCCATCGCCCTCACCCCGGGAAGAAGCGGTTGGCGGGCCGCGGCAGGCCGAGGTTTTCGCGCAGCGTCTCGCCCTCGTATTCGATGCGGAAGATACCGCGCCGCTGCAGCTCGGGCACCACGTTGTCGACGAAGGCGTCGAGGCCGCCGGGCAGGTAGGGGAACATCAGGTTGAATCCGTCCGATCCCTCGCTCTCCAGCCATTCCTCCATCTCGTCGGCGATGGTCGTCGCCGTGCCGACGAAGGCGAGGCCCGAATAGCCGCCGAGCCGCTGGGCGAGCTGGCGGATGGTGAGTTTTTCGCGTTCCGCGAGCGCCAGCACGCGCTCCCGGCTCGACTTGCTGTCCTCGGTCTCGGGAATGTCGGGCAGATAACCCTCCGGATCGTAGCCCGACACGTCATGGCCGAGCGCGATCGACAGCGAGGCGATGGCGCTCTCGGCATGCACGAGGGAATCGAGATGGGCGCGGATGGCGCGCGCCTCCTCCACCGTCTCTCCGACCACGACGAAGGCGCCGGGCAGGATCTTCAGGTGATCGCGATCGCGCCCGGCCGCCGCGAGACGTCCCTTGACATCGGCATAGAACCGCCGCCCGTCCTCGAGCCTGCCCGGGGCGGCGAACACGACTTCGGCGGTCTCGGCCGCGAGCTGGCGGCCGGGCTCGGACGCGCCCGCCTGCACGATCACCGGCCAGCCCTGCACGGGACGCGCGATGTGGAGCGGGCCGCGCACCGAGAAGTGCGGCCCCTTGTGGTTGAGCACGTGGAGCCGCTCGGGGTCGAAGTAGATGCCGCTCTCCGCGTCGCGCACGAAGGCGTCGTCGGCGAAGCTGTCCCACAGGCCGGTGACGACGTCGTAGAACTCGCGCGCCCGCGCGTAGCGGTCGGCGTGAGCGACATGCTCGTCGAGGCCGAAGTTCAGCGCCGCGTCGGGATTCGAGGTGGTGACGATGTTCCACCCCGCCCGGCCGTTGCTGATGTGATCAAGCGAGGCGAAGCGGCGCGCCAGGTGGAACGGCTGCTCGAACGTGGTCGAGGCAGTGGCGACGAGGCCGATCCGGCGCGTCGAGGCCGCCAGCGCGGAAAGCAGCGTGAACGGCTCGAACGACGTCACCGTGTGGCTGCGCCGCAGGGCCTCGAAGGGCATGTTGAGCACGGCGAGGTGATCCGCCATGAAAAAGGCGTCGAACTTCGCCGCCTCGAGTTTCTGCGCATAGCGCGTGAGCGCCGGAAGATTGAAGTTGGCGTCCTTCTGCGCGCCCGGATAACGCCAGGCCCCGGTGTGGATGCTGACGGGGCGCATGAAGGCGCCGAGTTTCAACTGCCGTTTCGCTGCCATTCTATCCTCTCGCATTGCGGTGTGCGCCCGTGATCCGGCTGCCCGCGTCCTGGCATGCCCCCTAATGTCGACATTGTCTATTGACATTATATCTTATTAGCGGGAACTTTTGTCCACGGGCGGGTGGGCCCGGCCGATTTCCGGCAAGTGGGGCTTTGCCGGAAGTGGGGCTCGGGGCCGGGTTTCGCCAGCCGTCTGCACGGGGCTTTGCGGCACGGTCGGTGCCGATGCGCACAAGTGGGGGTTAGCGCATGACCATTCCTCTGGCGAGGCTCGGCCCTCGCTCCCGGCAACGCGTCCGCGGCCGGGGATCACCGTGGATCTGGCCAAGGGGCCTTCGAGCGCGCCCGTGCGGTGGCGGGTGCGGCTGCGCGGCATGCATTCAAGCCACATCGGACAACAAGTGAAATAAAAACAATTCGCAAAACGATACGCAGATTAGGTGCCTATCGCTCAAAGTAATGTAAAATGCGGAAAATTACGTTGCCCGTTTGGAATAGAGTGAAGTCAAATGCCAAACTCAGTAAACAATATAGCATATATGGACAATGCAGAACAAGAATTTTGGAGTGTTTTCGGGTATTTTCTACTTGACCGAGGCATTGAAATTCACCAGACATGCCGTTACGAGTTCTCCGCCGCCGCGCATGAGTCCTCCCGGTATTTCGTTACCTCGCGGCCGTCGCAACGCATCGCCTGACCCGTTGTCGGCCGTCCGGCAACGGTGTGCCGGTCTCGACGGACCGGCCTTGGCGGCGAGGGGCAAACTTGACGGATCGGTGCGCGGCCCCCTTCGGGCCGGATGCCGGTCTGGAGCGGACTTCGATTCAACCACCCGGATACAAGAGGGTTAATAATGACGACTTCTTCCATCGGCCATGGCGGGCAGCGCAGTGTGAGCGCGCCTGCGGCACGCAATCTCGCCACGGCCACCGTCACCGTCGTTCAGAACACCGAGCGCACGCCCCGCTGGCTGCACAAGCTGCTGCCGTGGGTCGATGTCGCGGGTGGCGTCTACCGCGTCAACCGCCGCAAGGTGCTGAGCGCCCGTGAGGGTGCCGTCGTCGTGGCCGGTGAGGGCAACAAGCTCTCCGTCACCCCTGAATCGCTGACCGCCATCCCGGCCTTCAGCGGCCTCAACGCCGACGAGCTGAAGAAGGTCGCCGGCCTGTTCACGGTCAAGCACGTCGAGGCGGGCGAGAAGCTGACCGAAGCCGGCAGCGGCTCGCGCAAGCTGTTCATCGTCGCCGAAGGCACGGTCGAGCAGTCCGGCCTCAACCCGTTCGGCGGCAAGCTGCGCCAGCGCCTGATCGGCGCCGGCGGCTACTTCGGCCACCGCACGCTGCTGCAGGACGGCGCCAACGCCACCACGGCGACGGCGCTGACGCCCGCCACCGTGCTCAAGCTCGACATCGCCAAGATCGACGAGCAGTCGGGCCTGCGTCAGGCCATCGCCCGCTCCAGCGACGAGCAGCACGCGCTCGCCGCGCGCACCAACGAGTGGGGCGAGGCCGCCATCGAGCTGCTGTCCGGCCACAGTGGCGAGCCGCGCCTGCCGACGACCTTCGTCGACTATGCCGAGCATCCGCGCGAATACCACCTGAGCACCATCCAGACCGTGCTGCACACGCATACCCGCGTCACCGATCTCTACAGCAACGAGATCGACCAGCTGCGCGAGCAGGTGCGCCTGACCGTCGACGCGGTCAAGGAGCGCGAGGAGTGGGAGCTCATCAACAACGCCGAGTTCGGCCTGCTGCACGAGGTGGCGCCCTCGAACCGCATCCCGACCCGCTCGGGCCCGCCGACCCCGGACGACCTCGACGAACTGCTCGCCCGCGTGTGGAAGAAGCCCGGCTTCTTCCTCGCCCACCCGCGCGCCATCGCAGCCTTCGGCCGCGAGGCGACGCGCCGCGGCGTGCCGCCGGTCATCGTCCACCTCTTCGGCGCCCCCTTCCTGACTTGGCGCGGCGTGCCGCTCGTGCCCTCCGACAAGCTGCCCGTCACGGGCGGCTACAACGGCGAGCCGGAGACGACCAGCATCCTGCTGCTGCGCGTCGGCGAGGCAGATCAGGGCGTCGTCGGCCTGCAGAAGACCGGCGTCGCCGGCGAGGTGGAGCCCGGCCTGTCGGTGCGCTACAGCGGCACGGACGAGCACTCGATCGCCTCGCACCTCGTCACCCGCTATTTCTCGACGGCGGTGCTGGTGGACGACGCCATCGCCCGTCTCGATAACGTGCTGATCGGCCGCTACCATGACTACGCAGTCTGAGCCCCGCGCGGTATTGCCGTCGGGTCCGGACCAATCACCGCAAACTCCCCTCATCTCGCAGCTGGTGCGCGAGGCGTTCTCGGGCTTTGCCGGCATCCCCTCTCCGGAGGGGATCGCCGGTGTCGCCCCGCAGGCCGCCGCGCCCTCCACGGTTGCGCAGCCTGCGCGGGTGGACTCGGTGTCGGTGGCGGCGTCCTCGCTGCCGTCGGCATCTCCTACCCCCGATCCGCATGTGATCGCGCAGGCGGACCCGGTGACGCAGGTTCAGGAAGCCTCGCTCGCGCAAGCGTTCGTGCCGGATCATGCCGGTCACGCCGCCCTGCCGGGCCTGTCTCCCTTGTCGAGCAACGGCTTCTTCCCCGGCGATTACGCGCCCCCGCCGGGCGACTTCTCCCTGCCGCAGGCGGACTACGGCACGGTCAGCGGCTATGCGCCGGTCAGCAGCTATGCACCGGCGGGCGGCGAACCCCTGCCCTCGCGTGCGGGCGTTTCGGGCGGCGCGCTCGACAGCGCGCTGCACCCGGGCGACGCGCTGGTGTTCGGCGAGCCGCGCTTCACCAAGGGCTACCGGGATCTGCAGAACGGCGACACCGTCATTGCGCAGCATCACGCGCGCCATGATTCAGCGTCGAACTACTACTTCCTGGAGCAGAGCCAACCGCCGCGCACCGACGTCGTGCCCACGAGCGTCGGGCCGGGCGGGTCGGCGCAGGCCCGGCCGGCAAGCGCCCGGGCGCCCGCCTTCGAGACGGCGGCGAATGCCCCGCGCGACAGCGTGCTCACGGCCTTCGAGTCGCGGGGCGTGCGCAAGGACTTCCCGGTCCTGCACCAGACCGTCAACGGCAAGCCGCTGATCTGGCTGGACAATGCCGCCACGACCCAGAAGCCGCAGAGCGTGATCGACATCACGTCGGAGTTCTACTCCCGGCATAATTCGAACATCCACCGCGCTGCGCATACGCTCGCCGCCCGCGCCACCGACCTGTTCGAAGGCGCGCGCGACAAGCTGCGCGATTTCATCGGGGCGGGAAGCTCGCGCGAGATCGTGTTCCTGCGCGGCACGACGGAGGCGATCAACCTCGTCGCCAACAGCTATGGGCAAAAGTTCATCGGCGCCGGCGACGAGATCATCATCACCCACATCGAGCACCACGCCAACATCGTGCCCTGGCAGCTCCTGGCCCAGCGCACGGGCGCGGTGCTCAAGGTCGCGCCCGTCGACGACAACGGCACGCTGCTGCTCGACAGGTTCGCGGCCCTGCTCGGGCCGCGGACGAGGTTCGTGTCCGTGACCCAGGTCGCGAACGCGCTCGGCACCATCAATCCGGTGGCGGAGATTATCGCGCTCTCGCATGCGCGCGGTGTGCCGGTGCTGGTCGATGCGGCCCAGTCGGCGCCGCACCTGCCCATCGACGTGCGCGCGCTCGATGCCGATTTCCTCGTCCTGTCCGGCCACAAGATCTTCGGCCCGACCGGCATCGGCATTCTCTACGGCAAGGAGCACTGGCTCGAGGCGCTGCCCCCGTGGCAGGGCGGCGGGCACATGATCAAGGACGTCACGTTCGAGCACACGGTGTTCCAGGGGCCGCCCGAGAAATTCGAGGCCGGCACCCCGGACATCGCCGGCGCGGTCGGGCTCGGCGCGGCGGTCGACTACATCAACGGCGTCGGCATCGCCGATATCGCGGCCTTCGAGCATGCGCTGCTCGAATACGCCAACGAGGGCCTTGCCACCGTGCCGGGGCTGCGCATCATCGGCACATCGCCGCTGAAGGCTTCCGTCCTGTCGTTCGTGGTCAAGGGCTTCGAGCCGGAACAGGTGTCGCGCCACCTCGACAAGCACGGCATCGCCACGCGCTCGGGTCACCATTGCGCCCAGCCGGCGCTGCGCCGCTTCGGCGTGGAAACGACGGTGCGCGCCTCGCTCGCGTTCTACAATACGCGCGAGGACGTCGACGCCTTCATCAACGCGCTGCACCTGCTGCCGCAGCGGTAGGCTTCTCGCCGATCGATGACAAAAGACCCCCGGCAGCGCCTGCCGGGGTTTCCCGAAGGGCTTTTCTTTGCCCGCGGTCAGGCCACGGAAGCGGCCAGCGCCTGCTTCAGATCGTTGATGATGTCGTCGGGATGCTCGATGCCGACCGCAAGCCGTACGTAGCCGGGGGTGACGCCGGTGAGCAGCTGGTCTTCCTCCGACAGCTGCGAGTGCGTCGTCGTGGCCGGATGAATGGCGAGCGAACGGGCGTCGCCGATATTCGCCACATGATAGAGCAGCTTGAGCGCGTCGATGAACCTGCGCCCGGCTTCCTTGCCGCCCTTGAGCTCGAAGCCGACCAGCGCGCCGTAGCCATCCTTGAGATAGGCCCGTGCACGCCGCCCCTCCTCGCCGGTCTGGAAGGCGGGGAAGATGACGCGCTCGACCTCGGGATGGTCCTTGAGGAAGTTCGCCACCGCGACCGCGTTGTCGTTGTGCTGGCGCACGCGCAGATGCAGCGTCTCCAGACCCTGGATGAACTGGAACGCATTCAGCGGCGACACTGCCGCGCCGATATCGCGCAGCAGCACGACGCGGGCGCGCAGCACATAGGCGACCGGGCCGAGCGGGGCCGCCATCTCCAGCCACGTCGCGCCGTGATAGCTCGGATCGGGCTGCGTCAGCGTCGGGAACCGGTCCGCGTGCTGCTCCCAGGGGAAGTTGCCGCCGTCGATGATGACCCCGCCGATCGACGTGCCGTGGCCCCCGATGTATTTCGTCGTCGAGTAGACGACCACGGCCGCGCCGTGCTCGAAGGGGCGGATGGTGAGGGGCGCGGCCGTATTGTCGACGATCAGCGGCACGCCGAGCGCGCGCCCGATGGCGGCGACTTCGGCGATCGGAAACACCTGCAGCTTGGGATTGGGCAGCGACTCGGCATAGTAGGCCCGCGTGCGGTCGTCCGTGGCGCGGCGGAAGTTCTCGGGATCGGCGGGATCGACGAAGCGCACTTCGATGCCGACGTGCTTGAGGGTGGCCGCGAACAGCGCCCAGGTGCCGCCATAGAGATCGGTGGAACTGACGATGTTGTCGCCCGCGCCGGCGACGTTCAGTACCGAATAGGCCGACGCCGCCTGCCCCGAGGCGAGAAGCAGCGCGGCGGCACCGCCCTCGACGGCGGCGATGCGCGTCTCGAAGGCGTCCTGCGTCGGGTTGGAGATGCGCGAATAGATGAACCCCAGTTCCTTGAGCGCGAACAGCCGTTCGGCGTGGCCGGTGTCCTGAAACTGGTAGGACGTCGTCTGGTAGATCGGCACCGCGACCGCACCCGTTGCGGGATCGGCGCGGTAGGCGCCGCCATGGAGCACGAGGGTCTGCGGATGGAGGGGCGCGGGCGTGTCGGGGGCGGACTGATCTGACATTGTATCCTTCCTGTGCGCTGATGGCGGTTTGGCACCGGCGGAAACCCGCGCCGGCACGGGCCGGCACCGCGGCATCCGATCGCATCTTCATCTGGTTGGCGGCGAATCTCCCACTGGCGCTTCCGGCGGGATGCCGGCCCGGAGAACCGCTTCGAGCTTCGCATTCGCCGGCGAAATTATCTACCGATTTTGCATTCTATGCCGGCCGCCGCAAAACCGTTCCATATCATAGCGTTACGAGGCGACAGGCCCCTCCGCAGCATTGACGTATCTGCACCAGAGAATATTGAAGCAATTCATGAAATATAATTGATAAATCAGAATTATAAATAAAACATAATAGACATATTATTAATATATAAAAAGTATATATGATAAAACTTGATAATATATCGCTTAAAATTAACATTCGATGAGATTTTAAATTTACGTATTTTTATGAAAAATCAAATCATTATTTAACATGTGCATGCCATATCAGACGGTGTTTGGCCCGTGACAGCGCCCATAGGCAGGAAAATGAGAATATTTCAGTTCGATAGTTACAGCATCAACTATCGCATCTATTTCCTCTTTGCGTTCAATATGTTGATAGCAATCGCCCTGACGATACTGTCCATCTCCAAAGTGGACGAGTTGAACAGGGGAATACGCGTGATAAACGACGTCAATGGCGTCAAGGCACGTTATGCAATCAACTTCCGCGGCAGCGTGCACGACCGTGCCATCGCCATCCGCGATGTGGTGTTGCTGACGGACGCCGATCAGCGGGCGTCGGCCGTGGCGCTGATCCGGAAGCTGGCGGACGACTACGCCCGCAACGAGGCCGACCTCAACCGCATGATCGCCTCCTCCGAGAATGCATCGGCCATCGAGCGGGAGATGCTGGCCGACATCGCGACCGTTCAGGAGAGGACGCTGCCGATCGTCGCGCGAATCATCGACCTGCGCGAGGACGCCGAAAGCGCGTCGGCCGATTTCGAGGCCCGGCGCCTGCTCATCGGCGCGGCGGGGCCCGCTTTTATCGAATGGCTCGCCGCCATCAACCGCTTCATCGACCACCAGGCAAGCCTCGACGAGGAAGTGCAGATGGCGGTGCAGGAGTCCGCCAGCAGCTTCAAGATCATGACGCTGCTGTCGCAGCTCGCGGCGACGCTCGTCGGCATCGTCATCGCCGTGATGATCGGCCGCTCCATCGCCCCGCCGACGGCGCGGCTGGTCGCATCGATGGAGGAACTGGCCAACGACAACATCAACATCGACATCCCCGGCGTCGAGCGGCGCGACGAGATCGGCCAGATGGCGCGCTCCGTCCTCGTGTTCCGCGACAACGCCGTCGAGCGGCGCAGGCTGGCCGAGCAGCAGGACCGGGCGACGCAGCTCGACAGGGAGCGCGCGGAGCGCATCGAGGCGCTCATCGCCGCGTTCGAGGGCCGCGCCAACAGTGCGATCCGGCAGGTGCACGAGGCGGCGGGCGAACTCGACGCCGCCTCCTCGCACCTGTCCCGGACCTCGCAGCAGGTGACCGAGGAGGCCAAACGCGCCACACTGTCCACCGAGAGCGCGTCGCAGAGCGTCATCATCGCGGCGGGCGCGGCGGAGGAGCTCGCCGCATCCATCCAGGAAGTCGCCTCGCAGGCCAGCCGCTCGCATGCCGTCGCGGGACGGGCGGTGGAGGAGGCCAACCAGACCTTCTCCACCATGGAAAGCCTCGCCAGCGCTGCCACGCATATCGGCGAGGTGGTGAACCTGATCCAGACCATCTCGGAGCAGACCAACCTGCTTGCGCTCAACGCCACCATCGAGGCGGCGCGCGCGGGCGAGGCGGGACGCGGCTTCTCGGTGGTCGCCAACGAGGTCAAGGGCCTCGCCAACCGCACGGCGCGGGCGACACAGGACATATCGGACCAGATCAGCGCCATTCAGGCGGCCTCCTCCCAGGCCGTGACCGCCATCGAGCACATCAACGCAACCATCGGCGACATGTCGTCGATCGCGCTCTCCGTCGCCACCGCGGTGGAAGAGCAGGCCGGTGCGGTGCAGTCGATCGCGGCGAGCGTGGCGCATTCCTCGAACGAATCGCAGGCGAGCAGCCGGGCCATGGGCCACGTGGAAGCGGCAGCCGGCGAGGCGCGGTCGATTTCCGACAGCGTCGCCCGGCATGCCAGGGAACTCACCGACGACGCCAACGCCCTCGACGCGGCCATCGAGGATTTCCTCGGCGGCGTCAAGAGCGTATGAAACGGCAGCGGCGCGGCGCACCGTCGTGCCGCGCCGGGTTCGCCTATCGGCCTTTGGCATGCAGCGCCTGCGGCAAACACCCCTGGGACCATTTTTGACAAACAGTAATCGTCCCTGAATAAGCGTTCTCTGATAGGAATATTTGATAATAATTTCAAATATTAATAATAATATTCAGCATTTTTGCCTTCGCATTAAAATAAGTAATTTATTATTATCCAGATAAGGACGATTCGTAGTTATGTAATTATTTTTTACAGAGGGCTGGAAAATTAGGTGTTTTTCTATTAAGTTCGATTTATAGTCCTGCTGAATTAACGGTTTCGGAGACGCGGAATGAAACTCGGGAAGACTTTCTTCTTTACGAGATTTCGTGATATTTTTTATTTCAGCAGCTATAGCGTTCCATACAGGATTTATCTCTCGTTCTTCATAAACATTGTTATCGCTGTTTTTCTTACAGCTTTCGCCGTTACCGAAATCAACAGACTGAACCGGCAAATCTCGCAAATCAACGAGATCAACAATACCAAGCTGCAATACGCCAACGAACTGCGCATCACCGTCCATTATCTTGCCGTATCCGTCCGCGACCTCATCCTCTACGGCGATTTCCAGTCCAAGACCGAAGCGGCGGATCTCTATGCCGAGCAGGCATCCTACTACGTCCTCAACCAGAGCCTCCTGGAAAGGATGATCCGCGACGCGCCTGCCGAAACCGACGAGGAACGCAAGCTGTTCGCCGCGATCGACGAAGCGGGCAGGAAAGCGCGGGAGGTCGGCGAGGCGATCTTCGGCGAGGCCACGTATGCCGGCAAGATGGACGGCCCCGCCAACGCCGAAAGCATCCTGACATCCGTCGGCACCCGGCAATTCGCCGAGTGGATGACCGCCATCAATCATTTCGTCGCCCACCAGCAGGCGCTGAACAAGGCCATCGCCGACGAGGCCTACCGGTCCGCGGCCGATTTCGGCAGCTGGGCGATCATCTCGCAACTGATCGCCGGCATGATCGGCGTCGCGGTCGTCACGCGCATCGGCCGTTCCATCACCCGCCCGCTCGCGGGCCTCGCCACCGCCATGCAGAAGCTCGCGGAGGGGCAGCGCGACGTCGACATTCCCGGCGCCGACCAGTACGACGAGCTCGGCCAGATGGCGCGCACGGTTCTCGTCTTCCGCGACAACGCCGTCGAGCGCGAGAAGCTGTCCGCCCAGCAACTGGTCGCCGCCCGGCAGGAGCAGGAGCGTGCCGCCCGCATCCGCAGCCTGATCGCCGCGTTCGAGACGAGTTCCGGCAGCGCCATCGAACAGGTTCGCGGCGCGGCGGCGAACCTCGACGCCGCCTCGTCCCAGCTCGCGGAAACCTCGCATCAGGCGGCGGCGGAAACGACGGTCGCCGCCAACGCCACCACCGGCGCGTCCGAACGCGTCGTCATCGCCGCCGGCGCGGCGGAGCAACTGGCGCTGTCGATTCAGGAAGTCGCCTCGCAGGCCAACCGGTCGCAGGCGGTGGCCGGGCGCGCGGTGGAGGAGGCCAACCAGACCTCCGCCACCATGGAAAGCCTCGCCACCACCGCCGCGCATATCGGCGAGGTCCTCAACCTGATCCAGAACATCTCGGAGCAGACCAACCTGCTCGCGCTCAACGCCACCATCGAGGCGGCGCGCGCGGGCGAGGCGGGACGCGGCTTCTCGGTCGTCGCCAACGAGGTCAAGAGCCTCGCCAGCAGGACCGCCCAGGCCACGCACGAGATATCGGGCCAGATCAACGCCATCCAGGAGGCCTCGCGCGAGGCGGTCACGGCCATCGAGCACATCAACACCATCATCAACGACATGTCGTCGATCGCGGTGTCGGTCGCGACCGCCGTCGAGGAGCAGGCCGCCGCGGTCCAGTCCATCGCCACCAACGTGTCGGATTCGTCGAACGAGACGCGCTCGGGCGCGCAGGCCATCAACCGGGTCGAGACCGCGGTCGGCCAGGCGAGATCCATCGCCGAGCACGTCGCTCTCTACGCCCGCAGCCTGGGGCAGGAGGCCGATACGCTCGACGACGCGGTCGTCACCTTCCTCAACGGCGTCAAGACGGCGTGACGAGAGGCGGCATGCCGCTGCGCCGCTCGGCCCGGCGGGCGCGCCGCGCGGCGTTTCTCGCCTCGATGTTGGCAAGCCCCATCAGGGCGGCGGGCGTCACCACCAGCGTCAGGATGGTGGCGAAGCCGAGGCCGAAGACGATGGCGGTCGCAAGATGCGTCCACCATTGCGTCGACGGCGCGCCGATGTCGACCGTGCGGGCGACGAAGTCGAGGTTGATGCCGAACGCGATGGCGAGCACGCCGAGCAGCGCGGTCACCGCCGTCAGCACGACGGGCCGCGCGCGCTCGCGGCAGGTTTCCAGAATGGCCTCGTAGGCGGCAACGCCCTCGCGCCGCAGCCGGTCGTAGGTGTCGATCAGCACGATGTTGTTGTTCACGATCACGCCGGCGTTGGCGATGATGCCGATGCCGGTCATCACCACGCCGAAAGCCTGGCCCATGACCATCAGGCCGATGAGAACGCCGATGGTCGACAACACCACCGCGCTCAGCACCAGGAGCACGCTGGAGAACTTGTTGAACTGCGCCAGCAGCACCGCGAAGATCAGGAAGATCGCCGCGCCGAAGGCGTTGAGCAGGAAGGCGCCGGCCTTCTCGCGCTCCTCGTCCTCGCCCTTGAGGCGATAGGTGATGCCGGCCGGCAGCTCGGCCTGCGTCATCGCATCCATGACGGCCTTCTGCACGGCGGCGGTCTGCACCCCCTCGGCCACGTTGGCGGTGACGGTGACGACGCGCCGGCCGTTGACTCGGTTGATCATGCCGACCCGCGGCTCCGGCTCGCGGGTGACGAAATTGCCGACCGGCACGGAGCCGCGCTCGGTGTTGATGCGCAGGTTGTCGAGCTCGTCGAGGTTGCGCCGCGCCTCCGGGAAACGCACCAGGATATCGACCGACTTGTCGGTGTCGGACGGCCGGTATTCGGCGATCTTGACGCCGTTGGTGACGAGTTGCACCGCCGTGCCGACGATGAGCGGGTTGACCTCGAACTTCGCCGCCTCGGCCTTGTTCACCGACAGCCGCCAGTCGATGCCGGGCAGCGGCAGGCCATCGTCCACGTCGCGCGTGTCGGCGCGGGCGCGCAGGATGCCGGCGGCCTGGCGCGCCGTGGCGAAGATCGCGGCCGGATCGGTGCCGGCGATCTCGAGCGTGATCGGCTTGCCGGTGGGTGGGCCGGCGCGCGGCTCGTTCACCTCGATGATCACGCCGGGAATATCGGACGTCTTCTCGCGGATTTCCGCCAGGATCTCGTGCGCCTTGCGCCGCACGCGCCAGTCCACGAACTCGAACTGGATGGCGCCGACCGTATCCTCGGTGACCTCGTCGGAGCCCCGCTGCCCCTCGCCGGCGCGCGCGTAGATCGTCTCCAGTTCCGGCATGCCGGCAAGGCGCGTCTCGACCTCGCGCACCAGCCGGTCCTTCTCGGTGATGGAGAGATTGCCGCGCGCACGCACCTGCACCACGCCGTACTCGGGCTCGACGGCGGGAAAGAACTCCACGCCGTTGCCGAAGCGCCCGTAGGCGAAGATGACGCCGACGAGCAGCGCCACCGCCAGCAGCAGCGTCGTGCCGGGGTGGTGCAGCGCAAGCCGCACGACCCGCATGTAGAGGCCCTTGTCCTCCATCCGCTCGTCGCGCACATGCGTCGCCGCCCCGAGCATGGCTCCGAGCGTCGGGGTGAAGAACAGGGCGACGACGAGCGAGGCGGACAGCGTCGCGATGAGGGTCAGCGGCATGTATTTCATGAACTCGCCGACGATGCCGGGCCAGAACATCAGCGGCGAGAAGGCGGCGACGCGCGTCAGCGTCGCCGCGATCACGGGCCCGGCCATGCGCTTGGCCGCGAGCGAATAGGCGGCGCCCGCCGGCATGCCCTCGGCCATGCGCCGCTCGGCGAATTCGGAGACGATGATGGCGTCGTCGACCAGCATGCCGACCGCCAGGATCAGCGAGAACAGCACCACGATGTTGACGGTGAGCCCGGCAAGATGCAGCCCGAGGATGCCGGCGAGGAACGAGGCCGGAATGGCGATGCCGATGAACAGCGACGCCCGCACGCCGAGCGCCAGCAGCATGATGATGAGCACCAGCAGCACCGCCGTGATGACGCTGTTCTGCAGCTCGTGCAGCAGCGAGCGGATCTCGGTGGACTTGTCCTGCGTGAAGGTCACGCGCACCGTGTCGGGCCAGCTCTCCTGCAGCTCGGTGACGACCCGCTTGACGGTGTCGACGGTCTCGATGAGGTTGGCGCCGGTGCGCTTGACGACCTCGAGCACGATCGCCGACTGGCCGTTGATGCGGGTGACCGAGGTTGCGTCCTTGAATGTGGGCCGAACCTCGGCGATGTCCCCGAGCGTTACCGCTGCCGACCGTGAGGCGGCGACGGGGAAGGTGAAGACGTCCTCGGGCTTCTCGATCAGCGACGGCACCTTGACGGCGAAGCGGCCCGCCGCGCCCTCCAGCGCGCCCGCCGCGATCAGGCTGTTGCCGGCGGAGAACGACGCCGTCAGGTCGTTGAGGGCGATGCCGTAGCTGCGCAGCAGCATCGGCTCGGCGATGACCTCCACCGCCTCGTCGCGCGCGCCGCGCAGATCGGCGGAGAGCACGCCGGGGATCTGCTCGAGCGCGGTCTGGGTGTCGCGCGCCAGCCGCAGCAGCGTCCGTTCCGGCACGTCGCCGCCGAGCGCCACGACGATGACCGGGAACAGCGACAGGTTGACCTCGTGCACCTGGGGCTCGTCCGCGTCGCGCGGCAGGTCGCTTCGCGCCGTATCGACCTTGGCGCGCACGTCGGCCATGGCGACATCGGAGTCGAAGCCGGCCTCGAACTCGACCAGCACATAGCCGCCGCCCTCATAGGCGGCGGAGCGCATCTCCTTGACGTTGTTGACGGTCTTGAGCTGCGTTTCCATCGGCCGCAGGATCAGGCGCTCGGAATCCTCCGGGCTGATGCCGCGCTGGGTGACGTTGACGTAGATGATCGGCACCTTGACGTCCGGCTCCGCCTCCTTCGGGATGGCGACGTAGGACATCGCGCCCGCGATCAGCAGGAAGACGAGGATCGCCAGCGTCAGGCGGGCGTGGGAGATGGCGTAGTCGACGGGGTTGCCCATGGTCCGGCTGACCTCCTCACGGTGCCCGGCTGGAAATGGCGGTGACACGGTCGACCTTCTGCCCCTCGGCGACGAAGTCCTGCCCCTGCACGATGATGTGGGCGGTCTCCGGCAGACCCGTTACCCACACGCGCTCCAGCCCGTCCTCGGCGAGCCGGATGGGGGCGAAGCCGACCAGGCCCTCGTCGTCGACGGTGCGCAGGCCGAGCTGTCCCTGGGCCGAGAACACCAGCGCGGAGCGGGGCACGGACGTCGCCCGGATGTGGGCGAGCGTCAGCGTGACCTCGCTGGTGACGCCGTCGGGCACGGCCGAGCCGTTGCTGTCGAGCTCGATGTCGACGCGGTAGGTGCGCGTCTCGGGGCTGGCGACGGCCGAGACGAAGCGCACCCTCCCCTGCGCCCTGCCGCCGTTGGCGATCGCCACGGTGGCCGGATCGCCCACGTTGACCCCGCCGAGTTCGCGCTCGGCGATCTCCACCACCGCCAGCATGGGCTCAAGCGCCACCACGTCGGCGATGGCGGAGCCGATCTGGAGCGCCTGCCCCTCGCGCACATGGAGCGCGTTGACCACGCCGTCGAAGGGCGCGCGGATGACGTTGCGGTCGCGTTCGGCCTCGGCCTGGGCGAATGTCGCCTCGGCGGCGCTGAGCTCGGCCTCCAGGGCGGGCTTCTGCAGCGTCGGCAGGTTGCCGGTCTCGATGAGGCGCAGTCGCGCCTTGAGTTCCGCGCGCCGCTGCTCGAGCCGCGCCTTGGCCTGCTCCACCAGCGCCTCGCGCGCCTCGTCGGAGAGGCGGGCGAGCTCCTCGCCCTGCTTCACGACCGAGCCGCGCCGGATGGACAGCGCCTCCACGATGCCGCTGGTGCGCGCCACGACGCTCACCCGCCGGTCGGCCTCGGTCCTGCCGGAGAGGGTCACGCGCCTGGCATGATCCTCGGCCGTCACCGTCTGCACCGCGACACGGAACAGCGGCGGTTCGGCAATCTCCTGCCTCTCGGATGTGGCGCCCTCGACGTCGGTGCCCCTGCCCAGCATCCCCGTCCCGATCCACGCAGCGGCGGAAACGACGATAAGGCCCGCTATAAGCTGGCTGGCTTTCATGCTGAAGGCTCCTGTGAGGAATCCGGAATGGAGGGCATTGCGCCGCGATTGCCCCCCCGGCGCAGCACGGGGACGCCCGAGAGCAGGCCGTAGACAGCCTGCAGGGCCAAGGTGAAATGATCCTCGCCGTTGCCGTCGCGCCGCAGCCCGGAGCGCACGTAGAGACCGCTGGTGAGGATCATGATGATCTGCGCCGCAGCGGCCGAATCCACGTCGGCGGCGATCTCGCCGCGCTCGCGCGCGCTGTCGATCAGCTCGACGAGCTGGGCGACGACCTCGGTCTCGAACGGGCGGTTGATGGCGTCGATCTCGGGATTGCGGGTGGACTCGGCCCAGATTTCGAGGCACAGCACCGCCTTGGACTGGGCATCGCCGATGAAGTACTCGCGGCCGAGCTGCTCGAACTGCTCCCAGAACGGACGGCTCCTGTCGATGCGCGCGAAGCGCCGGCGCGACTCGTCGCGGTCGCGCTCCACGAGCCCCTCGACGATGGCGTGCTTCGACGGGAAATAGCGATAGATGTTCCCCGGACTCATGCCTGCTTCCCGCGCGACGAGCTGCATCGTGGTGCGGTGGAAGCCATAGCGCGTGAAGCATCGCTCGGCGGCGTGCAGGATCGCCTCGCGGCGATCGCTGCGCTGCGAATCGAGACGCGGCTCAGGGGACGCGCCGGCGGTGGAGGAGGCGGAGCCGGAATCCACGTTTCATCGATCCATAGATGAGAATGAACATTCATTCTCGCTTATGCCAAATATCCGGAAACCCGTCAATGTCCCGTCCTGCGCGCGTATGACGATGGTAGCGCGTGCGTGATCTGGCAATCATTGCAACCGCTATTGATCTTCAACGGATTTAAGTCTAATTTTTGCCACGTTTCGGTGAGGCAAGATCCATGTCAAAAAGTATGAAATTGAAATTAAAAGATTTCATATCCTTTGGATCACCAGTTTTATTTATATTTCTGGTTACAATATGGCTGATCGTCAATGCGTCCCTGGCGCCGGCGCTGCTCATCGTCGGCGCGGCGGTTTCGCTGGTGATCACGCATCTGTTTTCCGGCAGGCCGGAATCGTGGACCGCAGGCGTATGGCGTGCCGTGCGGGTGACGCCCCGCAGAGTGGGGCACTTTCTCGCCTATTTCGGCATCTTCATCGTCGAGCTGGTGCGCGCCAATCTCAACATGCTGCGCTACATCTACGCACGGCGCATCGACATCCATCCCGGCGTCGTCCGGGTGCACACGCGCCTCTCCTCGCCCATGGCGCGGCTCGCGCTCGCCAATTCCATCGCGCTCACCCCCGGCTCGCTCGTGCTCGGGCTCGAGGGCGAGGTGCTCTACATCCACTGGCTCGATGTGAAGACCACCGACCGGGAGGAAGCCTCCCGGCTCATCGTCGGCCCGTTCGAGAAGCATCTGGAGGCGGCTTTTGGCTGACGCTCTCCTGACGCTCTCGGGGGTGCTGATCTTCTTCGGCATCCTGTTCTCGGTGGCGCGGCTCGTGATCGGGCGCACGATCGTCGACCGCGTGGTCGCCATCGACATGCTCACCGTCATCACGATTTCGCTGATTACGCTGTATGCGCACATCTCGGGACGGTTCATCTATGTCGATGTCGCGCTCGTCTACGGTCTGCTGAGCTTTCTGGCCGTGCTCGCGATCGCGCGCTATCTGGAGCGGGGGCTCTAGCCATGCTCGATCTGCTCACGCTTCTGGTGTCGATCAGCATCCTCGTCAGCGGCGTGCTGGCCGTGACGCTGACCAACGTCCTCGCCGCCGCGGTGAGCGCGGGGCTGGCGAGCCTGTCGGCGTCCGTGGTGTTCATCCTGCTCGCGGCGCCGGACGTGGCGATGGCGGAAGCGGCCATCGGCTCGGGGCTCGCGACCTTCATCCTGCTCTACACCATCCACAAGACCGGCGCTGGAAAGGTCTGAGCCATGGCGGAACAAGCGATCCGCGAGATCCTCGGCAGCATCGTGGTGCTGCTCGGCGCGGTGTTCCTGTTCTCGGCCGGGCTCGGCGTGCTGCGCATGCCCGACGCCTTCACCCGCATTCAGGCGGGCACCAAGGCGACGACGCTCGGCAATCTGCTCGTGATGCTCGGCCTCGGCATCCACAATCCCGACTGGGCGCTGAAGCTGCTGCTCGTTGCCGGCTTCGTGCTGATGACCAATCCGGTGTCCTCGCATGCCCTGTCGCGGGCGGCGCATCGCATCGGAATTCCGATGGCTCCCTCCACGGTGGCGGACGCGCTGCGCGAGGATCGCGACAAGGACGAGAATCCGGATGAGGATGCGCGACGCGAGGGGCTGGGCGCTCCACCCGTTGCCCTGTCCGAAAGCGTCCGGGGAGGCGGGGCATGAGGCGCCAGCTCGTCAACGTGCTCGTCGTGGCGGCGCTCGGCGTCGTTTTCGCCGGCATCGTGCTCGCCTATGAGGAACGCCAGTTCCTGCGTCCGCTGGCAGAATTCTACGTCACCCAGACCCCCATGGCGCTGGGCCTGCCCAACATCGTCACCGGCATCCTCATCACCTGGCGCGGCTTCGACACGCTGGGCGAGGTGGCGGTGCTGTTCATGGTGGCGGCGAGCGTGGGGCTGCTGCTGCGCGCGGCCCCCGCCGCCGCGCCGCTTCCCGCCCTGCCGGCGGGCGAGATCGTCGAGACCGGGGCCGCGACCCTGCTGCCGCCGATCTTCCTGTTCGGCGCCTACGTGATCGCCAACGGCCATCTGTCGGCGGGCGGCGGCTTTCAGGGCGGCGCGATCGTGGCCTCGGGCGTGGTGCTGCTGCTTCTGGCACGCCCGAAAGCAAGCCTGCCGCTCGGCTTTCTCGCCATCACCGAATCGCTTGCCGGCGTGTTTTACGTGCTGCTCGGGCTCGCCGGCGTCGTCTTCGCCGCCGGCTTCCTCGACAGCCGCTTCTGGCCCGCGGGCGAATTCGGCGCCTTCATCAGCGCCGGCGCCATTCCGGCGATCTCCATCCTGCTCGGCATCAAGGTGGGTGCGGAGCTGTCCGTCATCGTTGACAGATTCCGCAGCTGATCGGGAGGCTTCGTCATGGGTATTCCCGTATCGCACCTGGCGCTGGCCACGGGCTTCCTGCTCTGCCTCATCGGCATATGGGGCCTGCTGTCGCACCGCCACATCCTGCGCATCATCATCAGCTTCTCGCTGTTCGACACGGGCATCCACATCGTGCTCGTCGCCACCGGCTACATCACCGGGGCCACCGCGCCCATCCTGGACGAGGCGCTGGGGCCCGGCGAGGCGGCGCTGAACGCCGTCGATCCCATCCCCTCGGCGCTGGTGGTGACGGCGATCGTCATCGGTTTCTCGGTTACCGCCGTCATGCTTGCCTACGCCATCCGCCTGCACCGGGCCAAGGGCACGCTCCGCATCGACGCCTTCACGGAGTCGAAAGGTTGAGCGCGCTTTTCCATCCGCTGAACATCTACATCTTCGGGCTCGGCGGCGGCTTTCTCATCCCGCTGCTGTACCGCGTGGCGAAGCCGTGGCTCGCGCCGGTGTTCTTCGCGGCGCTCTCCGGCATCGCGCTCGTCAGCGCCGTGGCCTTCGCGAGCGTGCTCGCCGGCTCTCCCGCCATCGAGGTGACGACGGCCGGCATCACGCCGCCCGTGTCCATCAGCCTGCGGCTGGGCGCGGCCGAGGGCTTCTTCTGCCTGTCGGTCAACGCGGTGTCCCTGCTCGGCGCCATCCATCTGTGGCCGCGCCTGCGCGAGCACTACGGCGCGCTGCTGCTCTACCTCATCGGCGTCATGGGCATCAACGGCATGGTGATGACGCGCGACCTGTTCAACCTGTTCGTGTTCCTGGAGATCGTCTCCATCGCGACCTACGGCCTGCTCGGACTCGCGGGCACGCCCCGGTCGCTGTCGGCGGCCTTCAAGTACATCGTCGCCACCGTCATCGCCTCCACCTTCTTCCTGCTCGCGACCGCGCTCATCTACTTCGTCGCCGGCACGCTGAGCATCGACGAGCTGCTGCGCCTGCAGGAACCGCTCGCCGGCCCCATCGGCGCATCGGCGCTGCTGATGCTGCTCGCCGCGCTCCTGATCGAGCTGAAACCCTTCCCCGCGAACGGCTGGGGCCTCGACGTCTACGAGACCGCGCCGGGCGGCATCGCGGCTTTCGTGTCGGTGGGGGTGTCGGCGGGCGTCTTCTTCTCGCTCTACAAGCTGCTGCCGCTGTTCGGGCCGTGGCTCGATCTCATCGCCTTTTCCGGCGGGCTCACCTTCGTCGCCTCCAATCTCATCGGCCTGCGGCAGGTGCGGGTGCGGCGCATGCTGGGCTACTCCTCGGTGGGGCAACTGGGCCTTGCGACGCTCGCGCTGGCGCTCATCGAGAAGACGGGCGCGCCGCACCTCGGGCCGCTCGTCGTCGGCGGGCTCATCCTCAACCATCTGCTGGCCAAGGCCGGCCTCTTCTGGCTCGCCGATCTCGTCAACCGGCAGTCGACGGCCGGGTGGTCGCCGATCGCCCGCCACGGGCTGCTGATGTTCCTGTTCGCGGTGCTGGTGGTGGCGATCGCGGGCCTGCCGCCCTTCCCCGGCTTCTGGGCGAAATGGACGCTGGTGCTGCATCTGTCCGCGACGGGGCATGTCTGGACCATCGCGGCCATCGCCGTGGGGTCGCTTCTGGAGGCGGCCTACATGTTCCGCTGGTTCGGCCGTTCCGTCCATGCGCATCCGGACGACGCCATCGCTCCGGTGGACTGGCGCGCGGCCGCGCCCGTGGCGGCGCTCGTGCTCGCGCTCGCGCTCGCGGGCGGGCTCGCGACCCTGTTCGCCGCTCCGCGGTCGCTGTGGCTCTACGCGCCGCTCGCCGTGGGTGGCGTGCTGGCGCTCGCCGAGGCGCTGTGGCCGCACCGTCTCTACGGGCAGGCGAAGGCGCTGCTGGCGCTCGCCGCGCTGCCGGTCTTCGGGCCGTTCCTGCTGCCGGAGACCTACGGTCTGCCCACCCTTTTCGGCGTGGTGTTCATTCTGGGCGGCTTCGTCGTCGGGCTCGGCGCGCTCTACCGGACGGATGCGCGCCGCGGCTACTATCCGCTGCTCGCCGTCATGCTGCTGGCGCTGCCGGCGCTGACGGCATCGCGCACCAGCCTCGAATTCTTCGTCACCTGGGAGTTCATCACGTTGAGCTCCTATTTCCTGATCGCGCACGGACGCTATACGGGCTCGCAGACGCTGCGCTACCTGCTGTTCTCGCTCGCGGCGGCGTTCTGCCTGCTGGCGGGCTTCGGCCAGTTCTACGCCGTCAGCGGCGGCGTCGACCTGCTCACGCTGCACTCGTGGCTGGGCGACGGGGGCGCGCAAGCCACCGCCGCCTTCGTGCTGATCGCCATCGGCTGCCTGATCAAGGCGGGCGTCGTCGGCGCCCATGTCTGGGTGCCGGGCACCTACGCGCTGGCGGACGATGACCTCTCCGCCCTGCTGTCGGCGGTGATCAGCAAGGTGGCGATCTTCGGCCTGCTGACGGGCACCTATCTCGCCATCCGCTCGGAGGTGGGGCTGGAACTGGCGCAGCTGCTCGCCTGGATCGGGTTCGCGACCACGTTGCTGTGCGGCGTGCTGGCGCTGTTCCAGCACGATGCGAAGCGGCTGCTCGCGTATTCGAGCATCAGCCAGATCGGCTATATCCTCGCCGCCATCGCCCTGATGAGCCATATCGGCTGGGTGACGGCGCTCTATCTCGTCGCCAGCCACCTGCTGGTGAAGGGCGTGCTGTTCCTCGCCATCGCCGGCGTGCTGGCGCGGGCGCGCACCGGCGCGCTCGGCAGCCTGGGCGGGCTTGCGGGGAACATGCCGGTCACCTTCGCCACCGTGCTGGTCGCGCTCGTCGCCATGGCCGGGCTGCCGCCGCTCGCCGGCTTCGGCTCGAAATGGCTGTTGATCGGCAACATGATCGACAACGGCTGGTATCTGCTGGCGGCGATCGGCCTTCTGGCAACGTTCGTGGGCTTCCTCTACATGATCAGGCTCGTGGGAAGCATCTTCCTCGGCCCGCGCCGCGATGAGCTCGCCCACGTGCAGGAAGCGCCCCTGACGTTCCTCGTACCGCAATTCCTGCTGATCGCCGGCATACTGGTGCTGTCGTTCTATCCCAAGCTGCTGATGGAGCCGCTGTCGCGCGCCATCGATCCCGCGTTCGCCGCCTCGCTGGTGTGGGAGGGGTTGCCGCTCGACGTGATCTACGATTCGCTCAATCCGCTGCCGGTGATGAGCGCGGCGGTGATCCTGTCGCTGGCCGCCGGCGCCTTGCTGGCGCTCGTCATGCGCTCGCGCAACGGCGGCGAGCGCGGCGACATCCGCAGCTTCTTCACCGACCTGATGTCCGCCGTTCGGGATGCGCCGATCGTGTCCTATGTGCCCTCGTTCAACGCATTCTGGAACGGCGTGGCCGGCGTGGCGCTGTTTGCGGCCGGGCGCCTGCGGCTGATCTACGACGGCAACGCGCAGACCTATGCGCTGACGGTGCTCGTCTATATCGTCGCGGTCCGCTTCCTCGGCGCCGCCCCGTGAGCCGTTCCGGCCGTGCGTGACGGACGCCAATATTCCGCCGCAATCGCGCAATAGACGACCCGCGGTATTGTCGGGCCGCGTATCGTTACAGGTGAACTTTGTTTGATTGAACTGTGCTTGGGAATACCTCAATTGGCATAAGAAAATATACTGTACAGAATATCTACATAACATCTGTAAGCTTATCCGTTCAGCATTGCCCGAACCGTCATGTCAGAATCCACTGCCGTCTCGCCGTCCGTCGTCTCCTACCAGCCGCTTCCCCACGAGGAGGCGGCTTCGGATTCCGACGGCGCGTGCACGGTTCGCGATGCCGGCCGTGTGGCGACAGTCCCCGGTTTCGATTTCCTGAAGAGGTTCCGTGAGGTCTTCGAGGCCGCCGGCGGCATGCCCTCCTCCGCGTCCAACGGCCCGGAGTCTGCCGGCAAACGGATATACGAGCGCGCCGTCCTGCTGCTGAGCCATCCGAAGGCGCCGACGGCAGCCCCCGACGGGGACCCGGATGCGCCGAAAGTAGAAACCGCGGCCAGACTGGCGGCGCGCCTGCACAGCAAGGTGGCGGTGATGAAAAGAAACATCGACCTGCTTAGCAATGCGGAGGACATGAAGTTCGACGACCCTGAGGTCGTGCTGAAAAAGAAGAAGAACATAAGGTTCGCGGCCGTGAACTATGCAAGCATATGCGAAAGGCTCGCCCTCGCTGTCGACGCCCTGGAGCCTGCGCACACGGCCGACGATATCCGGCAGGCCCTGGCGATGGCGGACAAGACCAACATGCAGGATGTCGGCGAATTCCACAGCCATGCCGCCACGGCATCCAATCCGGCCAGCACCGCGCAGAACATCGTTCACCTCGTCGTCAACAAGACCGTCGGTGTCCTGCCCGAGTCCGTGCAGGAAAGCATGAAGGACGCCGCTATCTGGATCGCGGATCAGGTCAGGGACAATTGCGTGACGAGGGTGGCGTTCAAGATCATCGCCGCGCTGGGGATGTTTCTGGCCTATGCGGTGCCGATAGCGCTCGTCGTGGCGAGCGTCATTGTCCCGCCCATCGCTCCCATCACGGCCACGCTGGCCGGCGGCGCCACGCTGGCCTGTCCATTCGTGGCCCACTTCTGCGGCGAGCTTTGGAAAGCCCTGCGGGACAAGGATACGGGACCCGATACGCCCGACTTGACCATGCGGATACTGCCCCACTGATGCCCCGCTCCCCCATCATCCCGGAATCGGTTGCCCCCTGCGAGCCGTTCTGATAGATATGTCACGTCCCTATGACGGATCGGGAGAGATTGGACAGCGTCCGACGCCGATGGAGCAACCGCCCCGGAAACTCTCAGGCAAAAAGGACCATTCCGTCAGGACAATCTGGAGAGAGGCCCGCCGGGCAAGCCGGCAGGGTCCACCGAAGGGGATGAAGCGTGTCAGGCAGGCAGGGTGGCGGCGGCTGCCCCATCCGGCAAGGCGCGCGGCTCAAGCTCTCAGGTAAAGGTACAGATGGGGCGCGAGACCGACCGGTTCGTCGGCCGTCATGCGTCTATCGTACAGGAGCCCGGGCCATGCCCCGTATCGTCGTTATCGGAGCCGGCATCGCCGGCGTCACCGCCGCTTACTCCCTCGTTCTGCGTGGCTATGACGTCACGGTCGTCGACCGTGGCCGCTATCCCGCCATGGACACGTCCTTCGCCAACGGCGGCCAGTTGTCGGCCTGCAACGCCGAGGTGTGGAACAGCGTCGCCACCATCTTCAAGGGCCTCAAGTGGATGCTCCGCAAGGACGCACCACTCCTGGTCAATCCGTGGCCGAGCTGGCACAAGTATTCCTGGATGGCCGAGTTCGTCGCCGCCATCCCGCGCTACCGCGAAAACACCATCGAGACCACGCGGCTCGCCATCGCGGCGCGCAAGCACCTGTTCTCCATCGCCGAGACCGAGGGCATCGCGTTCGATCTCGTCCAGCGCGGCATCCTGCACATTTTCCGCGACAGGAAAACTTTCGACGCCAGCATCCGCGTCAACAAGCTCCTGACCGAGGGCGGCCTCGAACGCCGCGCGGTGACGAACGAGGAAATGCGCGCCATCGAGCCGACGCTGCGCGGCGACTACGTCGGCGGCTTCTTCACGCCTTCCGATTCCACCGGCGACATCCACAAGTTCACGCGCGGCCTTGCCGAAGCCGCGAAGCGGCGCGGCGTGCGCTTCATTCAGGATGCCGTCGTCACCGCCATCACGCGCGACGGTGAGGGGGAGGCCACCGGTTTCGTCGTCAAGTTCGCGCCCGCCCTGCCCGATGCCGGCCTTGCCGATCACGTCAAGCCGGCCGAGCAGGACGTCCGCGCCGATGCGGTCGTGATCTCCGCCGCGTCCGCCAGCCGGGCGCTCGCCGCATCCCTGGGCGACAGGCTCAACGTCTATCCGGTGAAGGGCTATTCGATCACCATCAACTCGGACCGGCCCGAGTCGCAGGCAGCCATGCCCACCGTCAGCCTGCTCGACGAGGCGGCCAAGATCGTCACCAGCCGGCTCGGCGAAAGCCGCCTGCGCGTGGCGGGCACGGCCGAATACAACGGCTTCAACCGCGATATCCGCGCCGACCGCATCCAGCCGCTGATCGACTGGGTGCGGCGCGAGTTTCCGGGCATCGACACCGACCGCGTCGTGCCGTGGACGGGCCTGCGCCCGATGATGCCGGACATGATGCCGCGCGTGCGCCGCGGCCGGCAGAAGGGCATCTTCTACCACACCGGCCACGGACACCTGGGCTGGACGCTCTCCGCCGCCACGTCGGAACTCATCGCCGAACAGGTGCTCGCCGACTTTCCGGTGGATGCGGTTGCCCCTCAAGCCGGATCAGGCAGGGACCGCCTCATCGCCTGACGGCGGCGGCTCCGGCGCGTCGGGCTGCTCCGTCACGTCCGCCAGCAGCGGCTTGAGGCCGAGCACGCGGCGGAAGGCGTGGAAGGTCGCCGCCGCGTTGGGGTCGGCGTCCTCCAGCGGGCCGAGCACGTATTGCACCGCCTCGACGGCCTGCTCGCGCTCCTCGGCCGTGTGTAGCAGGTCGGGCAGGTGGGTCAGCGCTTCCTCGCGCGCGAACTGGACGTTGAGGCCCTGCTCGTGGATGATCCGCGCGCGCTGGGCCGCGCCGAGCGCGCTGAACGGCTCCGTCCGGTTCAGGAGGTGGGCCGAGCGCTCCAGCCGGTCCTTGCGCACGTTGCCGCGCGATTCGGCGAGCAGGATCAGCATGCGGATCACCGCGTCGACATAGCCGCCGCGGCTGATATGCGCCAGCGCCGCCTGCACCTCGGGCAGCGCGAACAGTTCTTCCTTCGACTTGCGGGTGCGCTCGTATTCGTAGCGGCGGCCGAACCAGCGCATGTAGGGTGTGGCGTAGATGGAGAAGAACATCCGCTCGTACCAGGCGTTGCGCATGTCGCGCATGATGTCGAGCGACTGCTCGAAAACATCCGCCCACCAGTTCTCCAGTTGCACGAAGGGGTTGTCGGGGGCGGCGGCGGCGCGGTTCTCGGCCACGGTTTCCGCCGCCTGCCTGACCGGCTGCAGCAGCGGGTTGCGCGAGGAAAACAGGCTGCGCTGCAGGCGCAGCGGATGCAGCGCGCGCGACAGTTCGGCAGTGGCCTGCGTCACCGCCAGCTGCACGAAGGGGCGCAGCGCGATGTCATAGAACTCGCCCTGCAGTTCCGACAGCCGCGCCACGGCGGCGAAGGGCACCTCGTCGCGCCGCCCGTCGATGGCGCCGGGCAGGTCGCCGGTCTTGCGCTCGACGAACGACACCCGGAACTGCTGCGCGTCGCCTTCGCCGACGACATCCTCGATGACCATTTCATAGAGGCCCGGGGCCAGCGCCTCGATGGTCTTCATGGTGGACGCCACCTCGGTGTGCTCGCGCTTGGCGATGGACGAGGAGACGAAAATGCCCAGATGCCCGACCTTGTCATGCACCATGTAGACGATGCGCTGGCCGCGTATCTTGATCTCGGTCTCGTCGGCGTAGGTGTCGCCGATCCAGTTGAGCGCTTGCTGCGGCGGCGTGATGGTGTCGCCGAGGCTCGTGAACACGATCACCGGCGAGTGGATCTGCTTCACGTCGAGATTGCGCCCGTGCTCGAGCCGCGCCTCGTTGCGCGCCAGCCTGTTGCCGACGAACAGGTCGCGCACGATCCACAGGATCTCCTCCTCGTTCATGAGGAAGAAGCCGCCCCACCATTTCTCGAAGTCGAGAAACCGCTTGCGGCCGGCGTCGACGTCGTTGAAATAGTCATAGTATTTGCGGAAGTAATTGCGGGCGGGGTTCAGCAACTCGAAGTTCAGCACCAGCCACGCGCCGTCGAACACCCCGTTGCCGACGTCCGACAGCACCATCGGCAGGATCTGGCCGCCTATCAGCCCGGCGTTGTAGCGGATGACGTTGCGGCCGATCTCGCCCGACCACGTCTCCACCGGCGCGCCGTTGAGCACCAGCGGACCGGTGATGTCCGGGTTGCTCGCGCCGAGCAGCAGCGTCGCCCAGCCGCCCTGGCAGTTGCCGATCACCACCGGCTTGGCGGCGTCGGGATGCAGCGCCTGCACGTGGCGCACGAAGGCCGCCTCGGTGCGCGTCACGTCGGCGAGCGTCTGGCCGGGCTCCGGATCGCGCCGGAAGCTGACGAAATAGACCGGGTGCCCGTCACGCAGCGCCACGCCCACCTGGCTGTCCACCTGCGAGCCGCCGATGCCCGCGCCCTGCCCGGCGCGCGGGTCGATGATGATGTAGGGGCGCTTCCAGACGAACGTCTCGACGCCGGGCGGCGGCACCACCCTCAGCAGCACGTAGTTGGTCGGTCGCGGCTGATCGGCGCCGTCCATCACCATCTCGTAGTCGTAGACCAGCACCGGCGGACAGCCCGCCGCCTCGTGGGCGAGGAAGATGTCGCCGCGCTCGCGGATGGTGTCGGCGTAGAGCACCATGCGCTGCGCCCGGTCGATCCCGTAGGCGATCGCGGCTTCCGTCAGGCCGAGCCAGCCGCCGGGGCCGCGCACGACGCGGTCCGTGATGGCGGTGAGCCGCTCCAGCGCCGCGCGGGTGCGGGCGCTGTGATCGGCGGCGATGCTGTTGACATGCTGATTGGAGGACTGGGTGGTGAGATCGCCCAGCGCCGAATACTCGGAGAGCTGCGACCTGAGCTGGTGCACCCGCCGCTCCACGGTCGACCGGCTGCCCTCGACGATCCGCGCGAGAAAGACCACGTCGTCGTCGAAACCGAAACGCTCGCCGCCTGTGATGCCGACCGGACCCGTTGCCGCGGACTGCTGTGCCATGAAAGCCTCCGAAGCCCCCGCCACGCAGCGAAGGGCGCTCCTTGTTGCCGAGCACGATAGTAGTCCGAGGTAACGGCCTAATGAACATGACATCCATCAAACCGATGTCATGAATATTTGACTTCACCGGCACGATTATAATTTGCCGACTTTTTTACACGTGCTGCATCCCGCCAATATTGCGCGTATATAGCCACCCGGACACGGGATGGCTGACATCGCATCAGGCGAACAGCGAGTCGATATCGTCCTGGGATACGACGTTCTGGTCCGTCTCAAGCGGCGGCCCGTTGAGCAGCGCCGCATCTCCGGTCTTCTCCGGCGGCGCCGGCATCTCGGCGGCGGGAATGGAGGAAAAGCTCTCGGCCCCGCCCCAGATCGACATGATCGTCTCGACCCTGTCCTCGATGAAGTGCAGTACCTGCACCACCTTGGCGATGCGCTGGCCGGTGAGGTCCTGGAAGTTGCAGGCCTCGAAAATCCTGATCGCATGCTTGTGGATGTCGAGCACCAGCGCGTTCTCGCTGCCTTGCAGCTTCGGCAGCAGCTTGCCCGCCACTTCCTCGATGCTTTCCGCCGACGAGAGGATGGTCTCCGTCGCCACCTCGGTGCCGTGCACCACGGCGTCGAGTTCGTCGAGGGCGCGGCTTGCGGCGTCCCCCCGCAGGCCCTTGACCTGGAGGCTCAGAATCTCCCGCTTCGTCTGGGAGATCGCCTGCTGGATCGATTCGACCTCGGCCATGAGCTCGGCCTTGCCCTGCCCCCCGTCCGGCGGGGGACCGTACCCGCCGCGCTGCACCAGTCGCCGGATATCCGCCAGTTCGACGAAGACCCTCTCAAACAGCGCCCCGTAGTCCCCCTGCTCGCCCGCCGCACGCAACTCCTGCTCCCCGTCATCGGACCCAATATCCGCCTCGATCCGGAACGGACGACGATCACCCGGCATCGGCATCACTCCATGCTTTGCCCTATTCGCGCTCCAGTCATAGACGATGTGAGGCATAGCCGCAATATTCGCAGGCGCAAAAATGCAAGCCCCAGGCAAGCAAACCCTGCCATTTACCTAACGGAGCGGCGGGCAGTATGCCATATCAGCGTAAAGTGAAATACTGTATTCGAGTTTGTGCTGGAGTGAACGATGGCTCTTGACCTTTCCATGCCTATCCTTGTTGTCGACGACTACAAAACAATGGTCAGGATTATACGTAACCTTTTAAAGCAACTTGGATTTCAGGATGTGGACGACGCCGCCGACGGCAGCGAGGCGCTCACCAAGCTGGCGGAACGCAAGTACGGGCTGGTCATTTCCGACTGGAACATGGAACCCATGACCGGGTATGAACTGCTGAAACAGGTCCGCGACAACCCGGAACTCGAATCCATCCCCTTCATCATGGTGACGGCCGAAGCCAAGAGCGAGAACGTCATCGCGGCCAAGAAGGCGGGCGTGAACAACTATATCGTCAAGCCCTTCAACGCCCAGACCCTCAAGGACAAGATCGAGGCGGTGTTCGCCTGAGCGCGGCGCGCGCCGCCGCCGCTCACTCGGCCGGATGGGCAGGCACGTGCCCGCCCACCGGGGCATACGTTGCCCGTTCGCTCGCGTCACCGGCGTCACCGGCGTGGACGAAGCGGCGCCCGATGAGGCTGTAGACGACCGGCACCACGAACAGCGTCAGCAGCGTGCCGAAGGTCATACCGCCGACGATGACGAGGCCGATCTGCTGGCGGCTTTCGGCGCCTGCGCCGGCGGCGATCATCAGCGGCACCGCGCCCAGCACCATCGCGCCCGTCGTCATCAGGATCGGCCGCAGCCGCAGCGCCGCCGCGTCGATGGCGGCCGCGAGCCGCTCCTTCCCGGCCTCCTGCTGCTGGTTGGCGAATTCAACGATCAGGATGCCGTGTTTCGTGATCAGTCCGACCAGCGTCACGAGGCCGATCTGCGAATAGACGTTCAGCGTGCCGCCGCCGTAGTGGAGCGCCGCCAGCGCCCCGGTCATCGACAGCGGCACGGACAGCAGGATGATGAGCGGATCGCGAAAACTCTCGAACTGGGCCGCGAGCACGAGATAGATGAAGCCCAGCGCCAGCACGAACACCACGGCGAGGCTCTGGCTCGACGCCTTGAACTCGCGGCTCTGGCCGCCGAAGTCGGTCTGCACGTCCGCCGGCAGCACCTCCGCCGCCGCCTGCTCCAGGAACGCCAGCCCGTCGCCCAGCGCGAAGCCCGGCGCCAGATTGCTGGAGATGGTGGCGGAGCGCAGCTGGTTGAAGCGGCGCAGATCCCTGGGCGCGACGGATTCCGTCACCTGCACGATGTTGGAGAGTTGCACCATCTCGCCCGAGGGCGCGCGCAGGAAGATGGTCGACAGCGTCGAGGGCGAGGCGCGGTCCTCCGCCGCCATCTGCACGTAGACATCGTATTGCTCGCCTTCGACCTCGAAGCGCGTCACCTGCCGGCCGCCGAGCAGCGTCTCCAGCGTGCGGCCGACGACGGAGACGTCGAGGCCGAGATCCGCCACCTTCGCCCGGTCGAGGGTGACGCGGAACTCCGGCTTGTTCAGCTTCAGGTCCGATTCGGGATTGACGAAGCCGGGATAGTCGCGCGCCCGCTCCATCAAGGCCTCGACATGGGTCTGCAGTTCCTCGTAGGTGCCCGAGGTCTGCACCACGAACTCCACCGGACGCGAGGAGCCGCGCTGGCCGAGCGAAGCCGGGTTGTTGGCATAGGCCTCCACGCCCGCAATGCGCTGCAGCTTCGCCCGCATGTCGGCGGCGAGCTGCTGCTGCTTGACGTCGCGCTCGTCCCAGTCCTTGAGACGGCCGATGGCCAAGAAGTCCGTCACGTCCGGGAAGCCCAGGATGACGAGCACCGACGCCACTTCGGGGATGGTGCGCAGCTCGTCCTCGATGATGCCGGCATAGCGGCTCATATAGGCGAGCGTCGCGCCCTCCGGGCCGCTGCCCCGGATCATCACCACGCCGCGATCCTCCACCGGCGCCAGTTCCGAGCGCAGCGCGGTGAAATAATAGCCGCTCAGGCCAGCCACCACGACCGCCAGCAGCACCACCACGGCGCGCCCGCGCATCGACGCCCGCAACGCCCCGCGATAGCCCGCCTCGAGCCCCAGGAACGCCTTCTCGAAGAGCACGAACAGGCGGCCGGGGTTCGGGTTGTGCCGCAGCAGCTTGGCGCACATCATCGGCGTCAGCGTCAGCGCCACGAAGCCGGAAACGAGCACCGCGCCGGCGAGCGTCAGCGCGAATTCGAGGAACAGCCGCCCGGTGCGCCCCTCGGCGAAGGCGACGGGCGCGTAGACGGCGGCGAGTGTCAGCGTCATGGCGATGACGGCGAAGCCGATCTCGCGCACGCCCTTGATCGCGGCCGCCACCGGCGACAGCCCTTCCTCGACGTGGCGGTGGATGTTCTCCAGCACGACGATGGCATCATCGACCACGAGGCCGATGGCGAGCACCATGGCGAGCAGCGTCAGCGTGTTGATGCTGAAGCCCATCATCAGCATCAGCGCGAAGGTGGTGATGAGCGAGATGGGGATGGTGACGATGGGCACGAGCGAGGCGCGCAGCGAGCGCAGGAAGACCAGGATCACCAGGATGACGAGGGCGATGGCCTCCATGATCGTGGTGTAGACCGCCTTGATCGAGCGGTCGATGAACACGGCGTTGTCGTTGGCGATCTGCGCCGATACGCCTTCCGGCAGGGAGGCGTTGACTGCCGGCATCACCCGCCGCAGCGCCGCCGACACGTCGAGCGGATTGGCCACCGCCTGCTTGACGATGCCGACCGTCACGCTGGTCTGGCCGTTGAAGCGGCCGTCGCGGCGCGTGTCGGCGGCGCCGAGCTCCACCCGCGCCACGTCGCGCATGCGCACCTGATGACTGCCGGCGAGCTTCACCACCACGTTCTCGAATTCCTCGACGCTGGTCAGGCCCGTGCGCGACAGCACGGTGAACTCGCGGTCGCGGCTCTCGATGCGGCCCGACGGCAGTTCGACGTTCTGGGCGCGCAGCGCCGCCTCCACGTCCTGCACCGTGAGGTTGTAGGCGGCGAGCCGCTCGCGGTCGACCCAGACGCGCATGGCGTAGCGGCGCTCGCCGAAAATGTTCACGTCCGCAACGCCGGTGAGGTTCTTGAAGCGGTTGACGACGTAGCGGTCGATGTAGTCGGTCAGTTCGAGCGCGTTGAGGCGGTCGCTCATGAACGAGATATAGACGACGGGTTGGGCGTCGGCCTCCACCTTGGCGATGATCGGCTCGTCGATCTCGTCGGGCAGACGGCCGCGCACGCGGCTCACCCGGTCGCGCACGTCGTTGGCGGCTTCGTCCGGATCGACGCCGAGGGTGAAGCGCACGGTGATGCGGCTCGTTTCGGCCCGGCTCACGGATTCGAGCACGTCGATGCCGGCGATGCCCGCGATCGACCCCTCCAGCACCTGCGTGACCTGGCTCTCGATGATGGTGGCCGATGCGCCCGGATAGCGCGTCGTCACCGACACCACGGGCTCGTCGATGTTGGGATACTCGCGCACCGCCAGCCTGTTGTAGGAGACGAGGCCGATGAGCATCAGGATGAGGCTCAGAACCGTCGCGAAGACCGGCCTGCGGATGCAAAGCTCGGAAAAGCCCATCGGCGCGCCCCCTCAGATCTGGCCCCCGGCCGCCGAGGCCGCCACCTCTATGGGCGCACCGTCGCTGAGGCGGTGCTGGCCGGCGGTGACGATCTGCGCGCCCGCGGCAAGACCTTCCAGCACCTCGACCTCGCCGGCGAGACGCGCGCCGAGCTTGACCTCGGTCTCGAACACCTTGCCGTCGGCCACCCGATAGACGAAGGTCGCGTCGCCGCGCGGCACGATGGCCTCCTCGGGCACGAACACGGTTTGCTGCGCTTCCGTGTTCTTGATGGCGATGCGCGCGAAAAGGCCCGGACGCAGCGCGAGATCCGGATTGGGGAGGCGGGCGCGGATCCTCAGCGCGCGGCCGTTCACGTCCACCATGGGATCGATGGCGTATATCGTGCCCGAGAACCGCTCGCCCGGCAGCGCGTCGACGGTCAGCTCCACCGGCTGTCCGACGCGCACGCGGGCGAGATAGGTCTCCGGCACCTTGAAGTCGACCTTGAGCTGATCGATCTTCTCCAGATTGACGATCTCGACGCCGGGATTGAGATACGCGCCGACCGAGACCTTGCGCACGCCGAGAACGCCGGGGAACGGAGCGCGGATGGACAGTTTGTCGAAGCGCGCCTCGACGAGCGCCAGCGCCGCGCGCGCGGTGGCGAACTCCGCCACCGCCTCGTCGTTGGCGCGCTGGGTGGCGTTGCCGCCCTTGGCGAGCTGGCTGGTGCGCCGGTGATTGGCCTCGGCGAGCGCGAGCCGCGCGCGCACTTCGTCGATCTCGGCCTGGGTGAGGGCGGAATCGAGGCGCACGAGCATGTCGCCCGCCTCGACGTGCTGCCCCTCGGCGAAGCTGATCTCGGCGACGCGCCCCGCGATCTCGGACGATATCAGGACGCTCTCGTCCGACTGCAGGCTGCCGACGGTGCGGATATCGTTCAGCGCGTCACCCGCGCGCACGGTGGCGGTCTCGATGGGGAAGCCCTTTCTGGGCTCCGCCGTCCGCGCCGAATCGGTCCTGGCCGACGCGGCCGCCCCGGTCTGTGCCTGCGCCGGAGCGCGCAGAAAGGAGGGGCCGGAAAACAGGTCAGCGAAACGGTCGCCCCGCTGGTCGAACACGACCCACCACGCGGCTACCAGAACGATCAGGAGCGCTCCCACCTTCAACAATCTGCGCATACGATCTCCCCGACGCCCGCCCCATCAGCCGGCATCCGCGTCTCCTGTGAACCCCCGGCAGGCACCCGTCGAAGCCCGGAACGCCTCCGCCCAGGCCGTCATTGTGCGCTGCAATGGAAATATAGCACAAGTTAACATTCGCTCATGTTGATAGTGTTACGGATCGTGGCGCCTGTCCAATCAAGGATACGACAACAATGCCGTTTTTTCCTGCATGTGGCGAAAATTGCAGCCTTCCGGGCCATTTGCGACCGCGGCAGCGGCCCGCACGTTCCGTGCGCCCCGGCGCGATTCGGTGATCGCATGCGGCCCTGTCTCCATCGCGGATTTCCTTGCCACGGATTTGTCATCGGGACTATTGTTCGCGCGCCTCACCGCTGATATGTGCGCGTCAAACCTTGCGTGTGTGCAAACCTTGCGTGTGGGCCTGGGAATGGCTCATACCTCACGTGCTCACGCTCCCGGCGGAGCGCTGGATCGGAAGCCGTCGCGCGTTGAACCCAATATAAGGAAATGGCCGGATGAAACCCTCGATCAAACTCGTTGCGGGCAACTCCAACCGCCCGCTCGCCGAGGCGATTTCAAACTACCTCGAAGTACCGCTCGCCTCGTGTCTCGTGCGCCGCTTCGCCGACATGGAGATCTTTGTCGAGATTCAGGAGAACGTCCGCGGCGAGGACGTGTTCATCATCCAGTCGACCTCGTTTCCGGCGAACGATCACCTGATGGAGCTCCTGATCATCACCGACGCGCTGCGCCGTTCGTCGGCCAAGCGCATCACGGCGGTGATCCCCTATTTCGGCTATGCCCGGCAGGACAGGCGCGCCACCGGCCGCACGCCGATCTCCGCCAAGCTCGTCGCCAATCTCATCACCCACGCCGGCGCCGACCGCGTGCTGACCGTCGATCTGCACGCCGGCCAGATCCAGGGCTTCTTCGACATCCCCACCGACAACCTGTTCGCCGCGCCGGTCATGGTGCGTGACATCCGCGAGCGGGTGGAGGACCTGTCCAACGCCATGGTGGTGTCGCCGGACGTCGGCGGCGTGGTGCGCGCGCGGGCGCTGGCCAAGCGCATCGACGCGCCGCTCGCCATCGTCGACAAGCGCCGCGAGCGGCCGGGCGAGTCCGAGGTGATGAACATCATCGGCGACGTCACCGACAAGAGCTGCATCCTGGTCGACGACATCATCGACTCGGGCGGCACGCTCTGCAATGCCGCCGACGCCCTGCTGGCCAAGGGCGCGAAGGAGGTCTACGCCTACTGCACCCACGGCGTGCTCTCGGGCGGGGCGGTGGCGCGCATCGCCTCGTCGCGCCTGAAGGAACTCGTCATCACCGATTCCATTCAGGCGACGGAGGCCATCAAGGTCGCGCACAACATCCGCACCATCACCATCTCGACGCTGCTCGGCGAGGCCATCGGCCGCACGGCGACGGAATCGAGCGTCTCCAGCCTCTTCGACTGATCCAAAGCGGCGAATGCCGGCGCCCGGTGCCCCCGCGTCCGGCATGCGGGGCGTCCGTTCACACACGCCGCCCCCGGACCAGCTTCGCAACGGAACCTCCGGCCGGTCGGAATCCACGCCAAATCAGGGAGTTGCGAAGGAAAATCCCATTCGGCGCGGTCGCATCGCGCCCGGCCAAATCGCGCCGCGCGATGCGGTCCCGCCGGATCGGGCGCGCTCCCGGGCCGTGACGTCAGGTCCCGCGCATCAGGCCATGCACATCGCGCAATCCGTTAATGTAGTGCGGCGCACAAACGCCCTGCCCGGCCGCCCGATGTGGGGCCGGCTGCATCTCATTCCACGGGGTGCCCGTTACAAACCATATAATTAACAATGATGATCGTTAATTTTTCGTTAATCCGGCCAACATTCGTGAAATGGGCCAATGCAGATGCGCCCTCCTTCCCGGCGGCGGGCTGAAAGCCTTGACTGTGGTCGATTGTGGCGGGCGACAAAAAAAGAGGCCGAATTCCACTAGGGAATTCGGCCTGAAAGTAGCTCCAGCTAAGGCTGGAACTTCCAGAGGGGAACGGTTGAAACAAGCTCTACGCCGGGAGGAGGTGCGGAGCTCATCGGTCTCAACCGTGGTCAGAATGCCTGCATTGCTGCTATTTTGCAATGCAGCAGACTACATAACAGGCATGCATATGCCGCATGGTCTATCTGAATGGTCAATTATTAGCCGGCGATGGCCAGAAATTGCACATCACTGCCTATTTCGGCGCATCCACCGTGCACAGTGCGTCATGAAACGACGGCGCGGACGAAAACACGGCCCGATCGGACGGTACGCAAGGGAACGCGCGGCCCGGTTTCGCGATGGAATCAGAGCGCATATCGCGCCATGTCCTCATACGGCGCGCGAATCAGCACGCTCCGCAGGGCCCGCACGCGGCCGGCCGAAGACCCGGAGCACAGGTAGTGGACGTTCAGTAGGTCCAGCGCTGCGCCTTGCCGATCAGGAAATCGCGAAAAACCTGCACCCGGGCGACGTTCTTCATCTCTTCCGGAAACACCAGATAGCTGTCGAGGACCGGCATTTCCACGTCGGACAGCAACTGCACCAGCCCGAGCCCCGGCTCGACGATGAAGTCCGGCAGCACCGCGAGCCCCGCACCCTTCTCGACCGCCTTCTTCAGCGAGCTGATGTTGTTGACCAGCAGGTGGCAGGTGCGCGGGTCCTTGGCGTCGCGGCCGGCGGTCGCCAGCCAGTGCACCGCCTGCAGATAGTGGGGCACCGCGCCGCCGAAGCTCAGGATGCGGTGGTTGTCGAGGTCCGACAGGCGTTCCGGCTGTCCGAAGCGCTTGAGATATTCCGTCGCGGCGTAGGCGTGGAAGTGCACGGTGAACAGCCGCCGCTGGATGAGGTCTCCCTGCACCGGCTGGCGCAGGCGGATGGCGACGTCCGCTTCCCGCATCGACAGGTCGAGCTCGTCATCGGTCAAGAGCAGTTCGATGCGGATATCGGGATAGAGATCCATGAACTCGCCGAGGCGCGACGCCAGCCAGTGGGTGCCGAGCCCGGGCGTCGTGGTGACGCGCAGCGTTCCCGACGGCCGCTCGCGCGATTCCGACAGTCGTGCGCGGGTGGATTCGAGGCGCATGGTCATGTCGCGCGCAGCACGGAACAGCAGCTCGCCCTGCTCGGTGAGGATGAGGCCGCGCGCGTGGCGGTGGAACAGCGGCGCCTTGAGGTCCCTCTCCAGCGCGCTGACCTGGCGGCTCACCGCCGACTGGCTCAGACCCAGATCCTCGCCCGCCCGTGTAAAGCTGCCCGCCTCCGCCACGGTGTAGAAAATTCGCACCTTGTCCCAATCCACGGCCCGTCCCCTGCCCCGTCGTCTCCGCCCTCGGCGTTATCCCGCCGCCCGCGTCCGTGCGCGGACGGTCTTCTCCTGCCGCCTTGCGGCGCCCTGCCGCCCCCGCGTCGCGTCGCGACGCCTTGCCGCCATTGACGCTGAAATCACGCGCTGAAATCACTCCGCGGCCAGCCGCAACGTCTCCTGCGCGGCGAGCCATCGTTCGGCGTCGAGCGCCGCCATACAACCGAGCCCCGCCGCCGTCACCGCCTGCCGATAGATCTCGTCCGCCACGTCGCCGGCCGCGAACACGCCCGCGACGCTGGTCTGCGTGCTGCCGGGCGTGATGCTGATATAGCCCGTGGGGGTGAGGTCGAGCTGGCCGGCGAACAGGCCGCTTTCCGGCTTGTGGCCGATGGCGACGAACACCCCTTCGGCCTTGCGTTCCGTCACGGCGCCCGACACCACGTCGCGCAGCCGCACGCCGGTGACGGAGCGCGGCAGGTCCTGTCCGACGATCTCCTCGACGGTGTGGTTCCACACCACCTCGATCTTCGGGTTGGCGAACAGCCGGTCCTGAAGGATGCGCTCGGCCCTGAGCGAGTCGCGCCGGTGCACCAGCGTCACCTTCGACGCGATCTGGGCCAGATAGAGCGCCTCCTCCACGGCGGTGTTGCCGCCGCCGACGACCACGACCTCGCGGTTGCGGAAGAAGAACCCGTCGCAGGTGGCGCAGGCCGATACGCCAAAGCCCTGGAAAATCTGCTCCGATGCAAGCCCGAGCCATTTCGCCTGCGCGCCCGTGGCGATCACCAGCGCGTCGCCCAGATAGACATAGCCGCTGTCGCCCACGAGCCGGAACGGACGCACCGACAGATCCGCCGACACGATGGTGTCGGATACGAGCCGCGCGCCAACATGCTCCGCCTGCAGGCGCATCTGCTCGACGAGCCAGGGGCCCTGGATCGGGTCGGCGAAGCCGGGATAGTTCTCGACATCGGTGGTGATGGTGAGCTGCCCGCCCACTTGCAGGCCCGACACCAGCACCGGCTCCAGCAATGCGCGCGCCGCATAGATTGCCGCAGTGTAGCCGGCGGGACCGGAACCGACGATCAGCAGTTTCGTGTGCGTTTCGCCGCCCTTCGCGGGGTTGATGGGCGCGGATGCCGGGGCAGAGGCGGAAGCAGACAGGTTCATGACGTTTCCATTCAGGGCATTGCGCCCGCTTCCGCGCCGGAGCGCGAGCCGCGAGCCGCGAACGATCGGGCGATCGCCCGCGCGACGGTCACCGTTGTATCTAACGGGAGGTATGCGTTGCCTTCAAGCTTTCCGCGCAACGGGCGTGCGATACCGCACTTTTCCAGCCCGTCCAGAAGCCTTCTGAACTTCGCATGCCCTCCTGTGGGCTCGAAAACCAGCAAGGGCGCGCCGGTCGCCGCAGCCTCTCCAAGCATATTGGACGAATCCGCCGTAACGACAACCCAGTCGGCAAGCGCCAGCAGGGCGATATAGGGATTATCCGCAGAATTACCCGTGCCGTCCCACAGGAAGCCCCCGCTTCTCGCCACGATGCGCCGCAGGCCCTCGGTCAGGGCCGGCGGCGTGCGCCGCGAGACGGTGGCCATCAACGTCGCCCCCTCCCGCGTCAGCGCGTCAAGATGCTGCAGAAACGCGCGGACATCGCTGTCGAGAAACCGGTGATGGCGGCTGTCGCCGCCGGCGAGCACAGCGACGCGCGGCCGCGCCAGGGCGGCGAGCCGCTCGGGGGGATTGCGCCGCGCCTCGGCCAGCCGCTCCTGCGAGATGCGATGCGGCGCCGTCAGCGTGACGACGACATTGTCGGCGCGCAGCCGGTCATGTTCCGCCACCCAGATGAGGTCGGCGGCGCCCGGGCCGGTGCGCGGATCCTTGAGGAAGACCGTGAACGTGCGCCCGCCCGAGGCCCGCCTGACCGCCCGCACATAGGGCACCGCGCGCCGGCCGGAGGCGATCAGGATATCCGGGAACGGCGGCGCGATGGGCGATCCGGCCCGCGTGGGCGCCTCGCGCGGGTCGATGCCGCCCCACGGCATCAGCCACACGAAGGGCGCGCGCGGCCGCACACGGCGCACATCGATGGCGCTGAGCGCCATCTGCTCCGCCAGCGCCTGCGCAACGCCGAGGCATTGCATCTCGTCGCCGGCCTTGCCGTCTGTCAGCACCCAGCACGTGGCGCCCGCGGGCGAGGCGGCTGGAGGCGGGAATGAGGACGGGAACGACATGCTGATCCGCTCGTGCGTGGGTGGAACCGTCGGGACCGCCGGCGGCGACGCGGGTTTCATAGAGCATGAAAATCACAAACTATGCTAGCACGTTGGCAACATCCGCCAGCGGCTGGCCCGCTCCCCGGACCCGCCCCGCCCTGGTCGCGGGGCAGGCTGCACTTTTCGGCACCGAACGCATGAAAATCTGATATATGTCGCCCTTCTTGCACAAAATAACCCGAAACGCGCTGTTTCTGCAAAATGCGTCGCCTCGGGCGCCGCAACGCCACGGCCAATGAAGGAATTCATCGCTTGCCCCTTGACCGCCTGTCCATCGAACTCGACGCGACCGACTGGAAAATTCTCAAGGAACTGCAGGACGACGGGCGATTGACGAATGTCGAACTCGCCCGTCGCGCCGGCCTGTCCGCGCCGCCCTGCCTGCGCCGCGTGCGCGCGCTGGAGGACGCCGGCGTCATCCGCGGCTACCGGGCCTTGCTCGACGGCAAGATGCTCGGCTTCGACATCACATGTTTCGCCATGGTCCAGTTGTCGAGCCAGGCGGGACAGGATCTCGCCCAGTTCGAGGGCTACATCCGTAACTGGTCCATCGTGCGCGAGTGCTGGTCGCTGTCGGGCGACATCGACTTCCTGCTGAAATGCGTGGCGCGCGACCTGCACTCGTTCCAGAAGCTCGTACTGGATCTCACCTCCCTGCCCAACGTGCGCAACGTCCGCACCGCCCTCACCGTCGCCCACGTGAAGGACGCACCGCCCGTGCCGCTGGAGAACGTGCGGTAGGGGCCTTCCGGCCAGACGCGCAGCAAGGGACCGCCATGAACAAGCGCTACGCCAAAGAACTGACCATCGAGGAACTGGCCGACCTGCCGGAGGGCGCCATCGATACGAGCGATATTCCGCCGCTCGATGAAACGTTCTGGCAAAATGCGCAGCTGGTCGAACCCGCCCCCTACGCAGCAAGTTCCCGTGGGAAACACCGCGCCCTCTGACATCACGCACAGCAGCGGAGCGGTTCCGCTACAACAGGCAGGTGTTCATCGCCCCGCCCGAAGATCTTCCACCAGGACGCGGAGCGCAAGCAGGATCTCGCCGAGGCGATCCGCACCTCTGAGGCGATGGTGACGGTCTACACGGAACTCGGCTACGCGCTGATCGAGCTTCCGCGTATGCCGGTGCCGCAGCGCGTCGCCTTCGTGATCGCGCGCACGGCCGGCGCCGGCGCGTGACCGGGCTATGAGGATGACGCACCCCGCTCCGTTGTGCTAGGATGTATACAGTTCAACACAGGAGGATAGCACCATGTCCGCCAGCACCACCATGACCATCCGCGTGCGCCCGGACGTCAAGGAAAAGCTCGACCGCATCGCCGCCGACACCCGGCGCAGCAAATCGTTCCTCGCCGGCGAGGCGCTCGCCGCCTATGTCGAGCGCGAGCTTGCGATCATCGAGGGCATCAAGCGCGGACTGGCGGACGCCGAGGCCGGCCGGCTCGTGCCGCATGAACAGGTAATGGCAGAAGCCCGCCAGATCATCGCTGAAGCGAAGAAAAAAGCCGCACGTGGATGAGGCCGGTTATCTGGTCGGACGAAGCAGGGCGGGACTACCTGGACATTCTGCGTCATATCGCGGACGACAACGCCGCCGCCGCGGAGAAGGTTGTCGACGCAATCGAAACGGCCGGAAACAAGCTTGGCGCCCTTGCGACAGGACGGCCGGGCCGGGTGGCGGGCACCTATGAGAAATCCGTCCCGCGCCTGCCATATGTCATCGTCTATGAGCTGCGGTATGTTGCGGGCAGCGAAAGCGTCGTCATCCTGCGCGTGATCCACACGTCGCGCGACTGGCAGGCCGGGGCGTGGCCGCAGCCGTAACCCTTCGCCGCGGCGGCCTCAGCGGCGCCCCACCAGCCGGTCGTGCACCCATTGGGCGAAGACGCGCGAGAGGCCGATCACACGCCGGGTGTCGATGTCCGGCAGGTACCACGCCCCCGAAAAATCCGACGACAGGGCCAGCAGGATGTGGCGGCGCGCCCGTTCGGCGCCGTCCGCGCCGATGACGATGGCATAGCCCTCCATGTAATCGGTGTCCCCGCCGCCACTGAGCCAGCGGCCGCCGCCGCTGCTGCTGCCCGCCCATGCGGCGAGGGTGACGGCATCGACGCGCACGACGAGCCTGTCGGCGCGCCTGTCGCCGGGAGTGAGGCGGGCGGCGAACAGGCGCGCGAGTTCGGGCTCGATGGTGGATTTCACCAGCCTGGCCCAGGGGGAGAGGCCAAGCGCCACGAGCGGCGACACATCGACGGCGATCGACCGCAGCCGCAGCGCGGCGGCATCCGCCGGCGAAAGCGGCACATCGCGCGACGATACGCACCCGCCCAGGAGCGCCGCCGAAGCGACGGCCGTTCCAGCTACCCCGATGAAGTTCCGACGCGATATTCTTCTCTGCGAATTGCCAGCCATCGCGCACCTCCGGGGATACGGGCTCACTTGTAGGCGACGTCGACGATCTCGTAGGACTTGCCGCCACCCGGCGTCACCACCTCGACCGAGTCGCCGACCGCCTTGCCGATGAGGGCGCGCGCGATGGGTGAGGCGATGGAGACCTTGCCGGAACTGGCGTCCGCTTCCGGTTCGCCAACAATTTGATACACCTTCTCCTGGTCGGTGTCTTCATCGACGAGCTTAACCGTGGCGCCGAACTTGACCTTGTCGCCGCTCAATTTCGACACGTCGATGATGTCGGCGCGGGAGATGAAGCCCTCCAGTTCCAGGATGCGACCCTCATTGAGGCTCTGCTGCTCCTTGGCAGCGTGGTACTCGGCGTTTTCCGACAGGTCGCCATGAGCGCGCGCCTCGGCGATCGCCTCGATGATGCGCTGGCGGTCCTCCTGTTGACGGCGCTTCAGTTCTGCCTCCAAAGCCGCATAGCCTGCGGCGGTCATGGGGATCTTTTCCATTTCTCGTTTCCGTCGTCAGATGTAAACGCGGGGCGCACGATGGGCGCCCCGCAAGAGATCGATATTCCGGCGCGTGAACGCGCCGCAATCAGACAGGTCTTCATTGACGGCCGGCCTCATGCCCCGGACGGCCAGTATTCCTGCAGAGCCCGCACTTCCAGCGCCCCCCCCTTCCAGGCGCGGATGCCCTCCGCCGCAGCGATCGCTCCGGCTAGAGTGGTGTAGTACGGCACCTTATGCAAGAGGGCTGTCCGGCGAAGCGAACGGGAATCGGCGAGCGCCTGCGCGCCCTCGGTCGTGTTGAAGACGAGCTGCACGCCGCCGTTCTTGATGAGATCGACGATATGCGGCCGGCCTTCCAGCACCTTGTTGATCAGCGCCACCTCGACGCCCTGCTCGCGCAGGAAACGCGCCGTGCCGCTCGTGGCCACGATGGAAAAGCCAAGCTCGACCAGGGCCTTGACGGTCGGGAGAATACGCTGCTTGTCCGCGTCGCGCACGGAGACGAACACGGTGCCCCCCACCGGCACCTTGGTGCCGCCGCCGAGCTGGCTCTTGGCGAAGGCCGCGCCGAAATTCGTGTCGAGGCCGATAACCTCGCCGGTGGAGCGCATCTCCGGCCCGAGCAGGATATCCACACCAGGAAAGCGGGCGAAGGGAAAAACCGCTTCCTTCACACCGATATGGCCGAGAACCTTCGGTTTCAGATGGAAGTCCGCCAGCGATTCGCCCGCCATGATGCGCGCGGCGATGCGCGCGAAGGGCTCGCCGACCACCTTGGCGACGAACGGCACCGTGCGCGAGGCGCGCGGGTTGACCTCCAGCACGTAGATGTCATCGCCCTTGACCGCGAACTGCACGTTCATCAGCCCGACGACGTTGAGCGCCAGCGCCAGCTCGCGGGTCTGGCGCTCGATCTCGGCAATGACCGCGGCCGACAGCGAGTGGGGCGGCAGCGAACAGGCGGAATCGCCCGAATGGATGCCCGCTTCCTCGATATGCTCCATGATGCCGGCGATGAACACGTCCTTGCCGTCACTGAGCGCGTCGACATCGACCTCGATGGCGTCCGACACATAGCGGTCGAACAGCAGCGGGTTCTTGCCCAGCAGGGTGTTGATCTGCCCGGTCTTGTCGTTGGGGTAGCGCGCCTTGATGTCGTGCGGCACCAGCGCCGGCAGCGTGCCGAGCAGGTAGTCGCCGAGCGTCTCCTCGTCGCGGATGATGGCCATCGCCCGCCCGCCGAGCACGTAGGAGGGACGCACCACGAGCGGCAGCCCGACCTCCGCCGCGATGAGCCGGCTCTGCTCCACCGAAAACGCGATGCCGTTCTTCGGCTGGCGCAGGCCGAGCTTGTCGAGGAGGCGCTTGAAGCGGTCGCGATCCTCGGCGAGATCGATGGCGTCGGGCGAGGTGCCCAGAATCGGCACGCGGTCCTCCTCCAAGGCGCGGGCGAGCTTCAGCGGCGTCTGGCCGCCGAACTGCACGATCACGCCGCGCAGCTCGCCCTTCGAGCGCTCGACGTCGATGATCTCCAGCACGTCCTCGGCCGTGAGCGGCTCGAAATAGAGGCGGTCGGAGGTGTCGTAATCGGTCGAGACGGTCTCGGGGTTGCAGTTGACCATGATGGTCTCGTAATCCGCCGCCCTGAGCGCGAAGGAGGCGTGGCAGCAGCAGTAGTCGAACTCGATGCCTTGCCCGATGCGGTTGGGGCCGCCGCCGAGAATCACCACCTTGCGCCGGCCGGAGGGGAACGCCTCGTCGGCAGGGACGCCGCCGAAGGACGGCGCGTAGGTCGAATACATATAGGCGGTGGGCGCGGCGAACTCGCCGGCGCAGGTGTCGATGCGCTTGAACACGGGACGCACGCCAAGATCGCGGCGCCGCTTGCGCACCTCGGCCTCGCTCGAACCGGCGAGCACCGCAAGCCGCGCGTCCGAGAAGCCGGCGGCCTTCAGGCGGCGCAACCCCTTCGCCGTCGCCGGCAGGCCGTCGGCCTTCACCTTCACCTCCAGATCGACGATGTCCTGCAACTGCGACAGGAACCAGTGGTCGATCTTGCACGAGGCGTAGATCTCCTCATGGCTCAGGCCCAGTCTCAGCGCCTGCGCCACGAACAGCAGGCGGTCGGGCGTGGGGGTGCCGAGCGCCGCCTTGATGGCGTTGCGGTCGTCGCCCAGGCCGAGGCCCGGAATCTCGATCTCGTCCAGGCCCGTGAGGCCCGTCTCCAGCGAGCGCAACGCCTTTTGCAGCGATTCCTGGAAGGTGCGGCCGATGGCCATGGCCTCGCCCACGGACTTCATCGCCGTGGTCAGCGTCGGCTCCGCGCCGGGGAATTTCTCGAACGCGAAGCGCGGGATCTTGGTGACCACATAATCGATGGTCGGCTCGAAGGAGGCCGGCGTCGCGCCGCCGGTGATGTCGTTGGCGATCTCGTCGAGCGTATAGCCGACCGCGAGCTTGGCCGCGACCTTGGCGATCGGAAAGCCCGTCGCCTTGGAGGCGAGCGCGGAGGAGCGCGACACGCGCGGGTTCATCTCGATGACGATCATGCGGCCGTCCTCGGGGTTGACCGCGAACTGCACGTTCGAGCCGCCGGTCTCGACCCCGATCTCGCGCAGCACCGCGAGCGAGGCGTCGCGCATGATCTGGTATTCCTTGTCGGTCAGCGTCAGCGCCGGCGCGACGGTGATGGAATCGCCGGTGTGCACGCCCATCGGGTCGATGTTCTCGATGGAGCAGACGATGATGCAATTGTCGTTCCGATCGCGCACCACCTCCATCTCGTACTCTTTCCAGCCGAGCACGCTCTGCTCGATCAGCACCTCGTTGGTGGGCGAGGCATCGATGCCGCGATCGACGATGTCGATGAACTCTTCCTTGTTGTAGGCGATGCCGCCGCCCGTGCCGCCCATGGTGAACGAGGGGCGGATGATGGCCGGCAGGCCGATCTCGTCGAGGACGCCAAGCGCATCGCCCAGTGTGCGCACCTGATGCGACAGCGGCGTGGCGAGGCCGATCTTCGTCATCGCCTCGCGGAACAGTTCGCGGTCCTCGGCCTTGTCGATGGCCTCGGCCGTGGCGCCGATCATCTCGACGCCGAACTTTTCCAGCACGCCGAGCTTGCGCAGCGACAGCGCGCAGTTGAGCGCCGTCTGGCCACCCATGGTCGGCAGCAGCGCGAAGCCGCCGGGGACCTTGTAGCGCTCCTTCTCGATGATCTTGGCCACCACTTCCGGCGTGATCGGCTCGACGTATGTGGCATCGGCGAGTTCCGGATCGGTCATGATGGTGGCGGGGTTGGAATTGACCAGAACGACGCGGTAGCCCTCCTCGCGCAGCGCCTTGCAGGCCTGCGTGCCGGAATAGTCGAACTCGCACGCCTGACCGATGACGATCGGCCCCGCGCCTATGATGAGTATCGTGGACAGATCGGTGCGTCTGGGCATGAAGGAACCTGGTCTGGAAATGGCGCATGACACGGCGCCCCGAGCGTCAGCCCGCCCGGCAGGGAAACCGGACTGCGTGACTGTCGGGCCGCCAATTTGGACCGCCTGAGGCGGGAATGTGACTTAAAGGCGTCGTGTACACCGAGGCGAGCAGGAAGGGAACCCCCTGAATCGGCTAGAGCGCTTTCCGATCAAATGGAATCATTTGATCGATCAGAATTCGTTCCAAACAAGGAATCGCAGATCGAAAACCGGTGCAATCAGATCGGTTTTCGATCCAGCGTGCAGAAAAGCGGGTACCACTTTCCGTCGATAAAGCGGCGCAGATTCGAAAACCTGGAGCGCATGTCCTGCTTCCTTCAGAACGTCCGGCGCTCCAGCCTGTCAGCGTCGCACGGCCTTCTCGCGGTCGATCAGTTCGACGAAGCGGTCGAACAGGTAGTGGCTGTCCTGCGGACCGGGCGAGGCCTCGGGATGGTGCTGAACCGAGAACGCCGGCCGGTCGGTGAGGCTGATGCCGCAGTTCGAGCCGTCGAACAGCGAGACATGCGTCTCGCGCACGTTCGGCGGCAGCGATTCGCGGTCGACCGCGAAGCCGTGGTTCATCGACACGATCTCGACCTTGCCCGTGGTGACGTCCTTCACCGGGTGGTTGGCGCCGTGGTGGCCCTGGGTCATCTTGACGGTGCGCCCGCCCGCCGCGAGCCCGAGCAGCTGATGGCCGAAGCAGATGCCGAACAGCGGCACGCGGCTCTCCAGGAGGTCGCGGATCACCGGCACGGCGTAGTCGGCGGTCGCGGCCGGATCGCCGGGGCCGTTCGACAGGAAGATGCCGTCGGGCGCGAGCGCCAGCACGTCCTGCGCGGAAGCGGTGGCGGGCAGCACGACGACCTCGCAGTCGCGATCGGCCAAGAGCCGCAGGATGTTGCGCTTGATGCCGTAATCGATGGCGACGACACGCCGCCTCGCCGCCTCGCCGGTGTCTTCGCGCTTGCCATAGCCTTGGCCGAACACCCAGGACGTCTCATCCCAGTCGAGACGCTGGGCCGTGGTGACGGCGGGCACGAGATCGAGCCCGCTCATGTCCGGCAGCGCGGCCGCCTTCGCCTTCAGCGCCTCCACGTCGAAGCGGCCCTGGCGGTCGTGGGCGATGACGGCGTTGACCATGCCCTTCTCGCGCACGCGGATGGCGAGCGCGCGGGTGTCGATGCCGGAGAGACCGACAATGCCGCGCGCCGCAAGCCACGCATCGAGGCTGCGCGTGGCGCGCCAGTTGGCGGGCTCGGTCACGTCGGCGTGCACGATGACGCCGCCCGCGCCGTTGCCGGCCGCGAGCGACAGCGACTCGATGTCCTCGTCGTTGACGCCGACATTGCCGATGTGCGGAAAGGTGAAGGTGACGATCTGCCCGAGATACGACGGATCGGTCAGGATCTCCTGATAGCCGGTCATCGCGGTATTGAAGCAGACCTCGCCGGTGGCCTCGCCGACCGCGCCGAAGCCGAAGCCTTCCAGCACCGTGCCGTCGGCCAGGACGAGCAACGCCGTCGCCACCTCGTCGCGCCAGCCGCCGGCCTCTGTTGCGGCCGGGTGGCCGGGTTGCGGAGCGTTGTCTGCCCGCGCGGTCTCTTGCAGCGCGGTTCCCTGCCGCGTGGTCCCTTGCAGCGTCGCCATGATCGGTTTAAAGCCTCTCGCCAAGGTATTATCTGGTTGCTTTCGGGCGTCGGCAGGGCAAGCGCCATCGCGGTCGATGCCGCGCCTCACCAGACCGTACAATTCCGGCCGTTCTTTAGAGAACGACCCTCCCCCTCGTCAACGCCGCATTTAGACACCATAGTCATGCGGCCAGAACATACGGAAGTAAGGATCCGCCATGCGTGAACGTCTGAGCGCCGCCCTCAAGGAGGCGATGCGAGCCGGTGACAAGCCGCGCCTGTCCACCATCCGCCTTATCCAGGCCGCCCTCAAGGACAAGGACATCGAGGCGCGCGGCGCGGGCAAGGGGGAGACCAGCGACGACGACATCCTCGCCCTGCTGCAGAAGCTGATCAAGCAGCGCCAGGAATCGGCGAAGATCTACGCCGAGGCCGGCCGCGCCGAGCTCGCGGAGCAGGAGAACGCCGAGGCCGCCGTGATTGCCTCCTTCCTGCCCGCCCAGCTCGACGAGGCCGAGACGGAAGCCGCCATCGCGGCCGCGATCACTGAGACGGGCGCCGCCGGCGTCAAGGACATGGGCCGCGTCATCGCCCTGCTGAAGGAACGCTTCGCCGGCCGCCTCGACTTCGCCAAGGCGAGCGCCGTCGTCAAGGCGAAGCTGTCGCAGGGGTGATCGTCGCGCGGACCCGAAGCCCGCTGCCTGTGAATACCGTGCAAGAATGATGGGGATTGCGGGGACCATCGTCGATCATAGATATTAAAACAGGAGTGGATCGGGCGACTCTGCGAAACTACCGCCGGTTCATGTCCGTCCGCAGGGTGGAACGACTATCCATGCGCTATCCGCCGTCGCTGCTGGAAGAGATCAAGGCGCGCCTGCCGGTGTCCGCCGTGGTGGGGCGGCGCGTGCGGCTCGTGAAGGCGGGGCGCGAGTGGAAGGGGCTGTCGCCCTTCAACGCCGAGAAGACGCCCTCCTTCTACGTCAACGACCAGAAGGGTTTTTATCATTGCTTCTCCTCCGGCAAGCACGGCGACATTTTTTCCTTTCTGATCGAGACCGAGGGCGTCGCCTTCCCCGAGGCGGTGGAGCGGCTCGCGGCGGAGGCGGGCGTGCCGCTGCCGGTCGCCACGCCGGAGGCTACGCGCGAGGAGGCGCGGCGCAACGACCTCTATGACGTGGTGGAGCTCGCCGCCGCCTTCTTCGAGGCCGTTCTCGCCAGCAACGCCGGGCGCGAGGCGCGCGCCTATCTCGACCGGCGCGGCATCGGCGCGCGCACGCGCCAGCTTTTCCGGCTCGGCTATGCGCCGGACGACCGCTTCGCGCTGCGCGACCATCTCGCCCAGAAGGGCATTGCGCGCGAGGCCATGATCGAGGCGGGACTGCTCGTCGCGCACGAGGACACCGCCGTGCCCTACGACCGGTTCCGCGACCGGGTGATGTTCCCCATCCACGACCGGCGCGGGCGGGTGATCGCCTTCGGCGGGCGCGCCATGAGCGCCGACGTTCCGGCGAAATACCTCAACTCCTCCGAGACGCCGCTCTTCCACAAGGGCCGGGTGCTCTACAACCTGCACAACGCCAGGAAGCCCGCCGCCGACCGGGGCACCGTCATCGCGGTGGAGGGCTACGTCGACGTCATCGCCATGACCATGGCGGGGTTCGCGCACACCGTCGCGCCGCTCGGCACCGCCCTTACCGGCGATCAGGCGACGCTGCTGTGGCGCATGGCCGACGAGCCGATCCTGTGCTTCGACGGCGACGCGGCCGGCCGGCGCGCTGCCTTCCGCGCCATCGACGTGGTGCTGCCGCTGCTCGCGCCCGGCAAATCGGTGCGGTTCGCCCTGCTGCCCGAGGGGCAGGATCCCGACGACCTGTTCCGGACCGGCGGCGCGCAAGCGATCGCGGCGGTGCTCGACAAGGCCCGCCCGCTCTCGGACATGCTGTGGGTGCGCGAAGTCGAGGCAGGCCCGCTCGACACGCCGGAACGACGCGCCGCGCTGGAACGGCGCCTCAACGACAGCGTGGCGCAGATCGCCGACGAGACGCTGCGCCGCCACTACCGGGCCGATGTGCTCAGCCGTCTGCGCGCCCTGCTGCCCGGCGATCGGATGCGTGAGGGCGGGCGGCCGGCGTGGAACGGCCCGATGGGACCGGACAGCCGCGGTTTCCGCGCTGGCGCATTCCAGACAGGCCAGCGGCCCGGCCGGGGTGCGGGCGGCTTCTCCCCGGCGCCGGCCGTTCCGCCGCGCGCGTCGCCGGCGCTCGCGAGCCATCCCCTGTTCGGCCCGGCACGTGGGGAATCGCCGCGTGAGGCGCTGATCGTGCTTGCCCTCGTCGCTCATCCGTCGCTGCTGCATGAATTCGCAGAGGACATCGCGGCGCTCGACTTTTCCGGCCCGCTGGCGCTCGACCTGCGCACGCGGCTGCTCGAACTCGTGGCCGGCGGCGTATCCGACCGGGCGGCCGTCCGCGCGCATCTCGAAAGGGCGGGCCTTGCCGAGAAGGTGGCGCGGCTCGCGCACGTCATGGTGCCGAGCGAACGCTGGATTCTGGTGGCTGACGGCGCGCACGACGACATTCTCGCCGCCATCCGGCAGGCCGTCACCTTGCAAAGGCGCACCCGTACGCTACATACGGAACTCAGGGCCGCCCAGAACGCGCTCGCCGAGGATGACAGCGAGGCGAATCTGGCGTGGCTGATCGACGTTCAGGCACAGGTTACTTCCCTCGACGGGGCGGAAGCGGAAGCGGATCCGCTGCGCCAGGGCGCCGGGGCGGGCGAGCCCCTTGCCTGACACGATGACGGGGCAAGGCGGACGGGGCCGACGCAAGGGGTATCGAATCGTACACCAGGGCGCGCGATGACCGGGAACGGCCGGCGACGGAGATGGACTCGAGAGATGGACTCTTGCGGCATCTGCGGTTATGGCGTTGCAATGGGATAATGGGATTCGGCTGCGATTCTCCGTGGACGATCTCCGTCGGCCGGGGTGCGGGTCCGGGAAGTGCGGTCCCTGCGGGTATGAGTGGAGCAAGGCATGGCGACGAAAACGACTGAACGCGACGACAATCAGGAAGTAGCCGAAGCGTCCGCCGACAGTCCGCTGCTCGACCTCAGCGATGCCGCCGTGCGGCGCATGGTCAAGCTCGCCAAGAAGCGCGGCTATGTCACATATGACGAGTTGAACGAGGTCCTGCCGCCGGAGGAATTCACCTCCGAGCAGATCGAGGACATCCTCTCGCAGTTGAGCGAGATGGGCATCAACGTCATCGAATCCGAGGAAGCCGACGCCGAGAACAGCGAAAGCGGCGAAGGGTCGGACGACGAGGCGGACGGCGGCGATCTTGTCGAGGCGTCCCGCTCCACCCTGCCCGTCAAGGCCGAGAAGTCCAGCGAGCCGACCGAGCGCACCGACGATCCGGTGCGCATGTACCTGCGCGAGATGGGTTCCGTGGAGCTGCTCTCGCGCGAGGGCGAGATCGCCATCGCCAAGCGCATCGAGGCCGGGCGCGAGGCGATGATCGCCGGCCTGTGCGAAAGCCCCCTCACCTTCCAGGCCATCATCATCTGGCGCGACGAGCTGAACGAAGCGAAGGTGCTGCTGCGCGACATCATCGACCTCGAGGCCACCTACGCCGACCCCGAAAGCCGGGGCACGGGCGAAGGCGGCGACGGTGAGAGCGACGGCGAGGAAGACGCTGCGCCCATCGGCGCGTCCGCGCGCGGCGGCGAGGAGGAGTCCGAGGAGCAGGATTCCGGCGGTGAGGGCGAACTCGACGAGGACGACATCGAAAACAACGTGTCGCTCGCGGCGATGGAAGCCGAGCTCAAGCCGCGCGTGCTGGAAACGTTCGACCGCATCGCCGACAACTACAAGAAGCTGCGCCGCCTGCAGGACCAGGACATCGAGAACCGCCTGCAGAACCTCAAGCTGTCGCCGGCGCAGGAGCGCAAGTACCGCAAGCTCAAGGACGACATCATCGTCGACGTGAAGTCGCTGTCGCTCAACCAGAACCGCATCGACGCGCTGGTGGAGCAGCTCTACGACATCAACAAGCGCCTGATCGGCCTCGAAGGCCGCCTGATGCGCCTGTCGGAAAGCTACGGCGTCACCCGCGACGACTTCCTGCGCCAGTATCAGGGCTCGGAACTCGATCCGAAGTGGATCCTGCGCGTCTCCAAGCTCGGCACGCGCGGCTGGAAGGAGTTCGTGGCGAGCGACAAGGACCGCATCCGCGAGCTGAGGCACGAGATCCAGGTGCTCGCGACCGAAACCGGCCTCGAGATCCTCGAATTCCGCAAGATCGTCTCCCTCGTCCAGAAGGGCGAGAAGGAGGCGCGCCAGGCCAAGAAGGAAATGATCGAGGCGAACCTGCGTCTCGTGATCTCCATCGCCAAGAAATACACCAACCGCGGCTTGCAGTTCCTCGATCTCATCCAGGAGGGCAATATCGGCCTGATGAAGGCGGTCGACAAGTTCGAGTACCGGCGCGGCTACAAGTTCTCGACCTATGCCACGTGGTGGATCCGGCAGGCGATCACCCGCTCCATCGCCGATCAGGCAAGAACCATCCGCATCCCGGTTCACATGATCGAGACGATCAACAAGATCGTGCGCACCTCGCGCCAGATGCTGCACGAGATCGGCCGCGAGCCTACCCCCGAGGAGCTCGCGGAAAAGCTCGCCATGCCGCTGGAGAAAGTGCGCAAGGTGCTCAAGATCGCCAAGGAGCCGATCTCGCTGGAGACGCCCATCGGCGACGAGGAGGACAGCCACCTCGGCGATTTCATCGAGGACAAGAACGCCATCCTGCCCATCGATGCGGCGATCCAGTCCAACCTGCGCGAGACCACGACGCGGGTGCTCGCCTCGCTGACCCCGCGCGAGGAGCGGGTGCTGCGCATGCGCTTCGGCATCGGCATGAACACCGACCACACGCTGGAGGAAGTCGGCCAGCAGTTCTCGGTGACGCGCGAACGCATCCGCCAGATCGAGGCCAAGGCGCTGCGCAAGCTCAAGCACCCCTCGCGCTCGCGCAAGCTGCGCAGCTTCCTCGACAACTGACCGGAGGGTTTCACCGCTTCACGGAAGCAGTGAAACCTCTCGCTTCTGTCTTTTGAGCGAATCCTTATCGATCAGATGATTCCATTTGATCGGAACGCGCGCTAAGGCGTCGCGCGGCTTTCAACCGGCATCGCCGTCGAACACGATCTCGACCCCGGCGAGTTCGAGCGTTTCGCTCACCAGCGGCGGCGGCTTGTCGCTGGTGACAAGCACGTCGAGCCGGTCGGCGTCCAGCACGCGCACGATGGCCGGGCGCAGCAGCTTCGCGCTCTCGCCCACCGCGATGACCCGCGCCGCGCGCGCTGCGGCGATGCGCTTCACCGCGACCTTGGCGAGATCGAAATCCATCAGCGCCCCGTCGTCGTCGATGCCCGAAAAGCCGATCACCGCGACGTCGAAGCGGAAGCGGGAGATGGCTTCGCTCGTCCATTCGTCGGTCAGCGCGCCGTCGGGGCCGCGCAGAACGCCGCCGGTGACGAAAACCTGCATGCCCTGCTCGCCGGACAGGATCGTCGCCGCCGCAAGGCTCGACGTGAACACGCGCAGATCGTGGCGTCCGCGCAATTCCCGCGCCACGGCCTCCACCGTGGTGCCGACATCCAGAAATACCGTCTCGTCCGGCCCGATACGCGCCGCCGTGAGACGGGCGACCCGTTCCTTGGCCTCGGCGGCGGTGATGCGTTTCTCCGCATAGCCAAGCCGCACCGTCGCCTCACGCGCCCCCGCGCCGCCATGGAAACGTTGCAGAAGCTGCAGTTCGTCCAGATAGATGATGTCGCGGCGGATGGTCTGGGTCGAGACGTCGAAATGGCGTGCCAGCGCGTCAATCGTGGCGAACCCCTGGTGATGAACGATCGACAGTATCTCTTCCTGACGCGCTGACAGCTCCTGCCTGGTTTCCGCGTGTAGTCGCGCGCCCATTATCCTCTACACTCCATTCTGGCGCATGATCCGGGGAGTGAACACCATTTGCTGGAAAAGATCATGCCTGATCGCGGCTCGCCCGCACATTTATGCCCCATAAATAGTGATGGCGAAAGCGGCCCACGAGGTCCAGCGGCGGTGGACGAAACTGCCATTCTTTCCACAATGTTAACGTTCTGAGCGAAGAAAATGCCTCAGGCGTCGCCGCGCCGGACCCGCCAGAGCAAAATGCACTAAATCTGAATCGCAATTTTGCTCTATCTATTTGTTTTTACATCAAATTTATCCAAAAAAGGGATCCATTTCTGGTTCGGTGCAATAGAGCGCCAGACGTTCCGATGGAATCGGAACGTACGCTTTAGATTTTTGATTTTGCGCAGCTTTTGCCGGCAAAAAGTGCTATCCGCATTTCTGCACGCTGCGCTATGGTTCCACGTCGCGGGGCTGAACCGGTGCGCCGCCCTGGAGCCGCTTCGTTTCGAGGAAGGTCCGCAGCCCGTCTCTCGCCTCCTCGAACGCGCGGGAGCGGACATCGGCGACCTCCCGCGCCTTGCGCGCCTCAATGGCCTGCCTGTTCCCCGCCGTCAGGGGCGCCGCCTCGTCGGGCGCCATGCCCGCCCGCCGTAGCGCTGATCGAGCGGGATCAGCCCGCACAGCAGTAGAATGACACAATAAAAACCAAAAATACATTAATAAATTGACACAATTCAAATATATTTTACGTAAAAATAAATTATTGATTTTAATTATCATAATAAAGATAGTAAATTTATGAAAGAAAATTATTTTATTATCTATACAAATCTGTTCTTTCATATATGCTGCGGACGCAACAATTGTACATTTCTATTTCGCCTCTTGCGCGGCGAGCGACATGGACGCGCCCGCTCCCCATGCTGCCATCGCCCGACGGGCGGGCATGGATGGCCGGGGAGCGGGCGCGGCCGTCTCTGCCGCTGCCGGCTATGCGTTCTGCCGGTAGACGAGCACCGGCACGGTCGAATGGGTGAGCACCTTCACCGTCTCGCTGCCCAGCACGACGGCGGCGACGCCGCGCCGGCCGTGCGAGGCCATGGCGATGAGATCCGCGCCCGTCGTCCCGGCAGCGCCGATGATCGCCTCGTAAGGATAGGCGTGCTCGACCGCGAGCCCGTCGCTCGCGACCCCCGCCGCCTCGGCCTTCGCCTTCGCCTCTGCCAGATAGCGCTGCGCCCGGTCCCGGACCCGGCGTTCGTAATCGTGTGAGGGCTCGGCGATCTGATCGGGATCGATCGAAAACGTGTGGTACGGTTCAATGACGTGAATGAAAGTGACGCTGGCGCCGACCGCCTTCGCCAATTGAAGCGCCTGATCGGCGGCGCTGGCGGACAAGGGCGATCCGTCAATGGGAACAAGTATATTTTTGTACATGGCGCTTTCCTTCCCTCTCGCCCGCTTGCCCGGCCGGGAGCGGACGCCCGGCCGCATGCCATCTGGCTCCATGCCGGTCCGTCCTATATAGTTACCCGCGAAACTATTGCGATGACAATTGTCAATTCCGGCGCGATCAGGGGGCGGCCGGGGCCGGCGTGCCGTCCAGCAGGTGACGCGCCACGCGCGCGATCACTTCGGCGGGGGTGGCGCACACCTCGGCCCCCTCGACGAACGGCGTCTTGCCGAGGGTGAGCACGGGACGGTCGAAGTGCAGGCCATAGGCCATTTCCGTCAGCGTGCCGTAGCCGCCGCCGATCGCCACCAGCGCGACGCTGGCACGCGCCAGAATGGCGTTGCGCACCGGGCCGATGCCCGTGGCGATGGGGATGGCGACATAGGGATTGCCGCTGCGCCATTCCGTATCGGGCAACAGGCCGATGGGGGCGCCGCCAGCTTCGAGATGCCCCTTGCACGCGGCCTCCATCACGCCGCCCATGCCGCCGCAGATCAGCTGCAGGCCGTGTTCGGCGAGCGTCCGCCCCACGGCCTCGGCCAGCGCGCATTCGTCGCCGGAGGCTTCCCGCGGACCGATCACCCCCACCGGCACGCGCCGCGCGCCCGCCGCCGTGAAGATGAGCCGCAGGGCTTGGCCTAGCCCCGCGACCGGCGTCAGGTCGCCGGGAGGCTCGGCCTGCGCCGTCCACCGCAGATGCCACGGATCGAAGCGCTCGACCCCCCGCCGGGCGACGTCGCCGGACCGGAACAGCCGCGAGACGCCGCCGGACCACGCCAGCGGCAAGGAGGGAACATCCCCATCAGTGATCGACATCGTCCGGTTCTGCGTTGTGCCTGCCATCACGCGCCCCTGCATGAGCCTTTATATGCCGTTTATGCAGATATTGTTGCAACCGGTGCGACAGGCGCGTTTCGATGATATAGAGCGCGGGCACGGAATCCGAATCGCATCGCCGCTCCATTTTCCTATCAAAGCACCGCATTCACCCCAAAAGAGCCCATTTCGGGTTCGATGCTGCAGTGGTGCCCGCCGGCACGGGATCGGGACAGGCCGGACATCGACACGGATCAGGAATGCAGGACATGCAGGGCACAGGAGAGACACGCATGACAGAGCGCCCGCTTTTCGTGCCCACGCCCCGGGCCACCAACGTGCTGATCGCCCTTGGCCTCTGCGCGCTGGGCTGGGGCCTTTATGTGCGTTTCCTGCTCGTCGAGATCTCGACCGTGGCGCTGACGTGCCAGGCCGGCCTGCCCACGGCGGGCTGTCAGGTCCGCGCCATCGCGGTGGCGCTGTTCGACAACAACGTCTTCGGCGTGATCGCGCTCGGCGCGGCGGTGCTGCATCTCATCCGGCCGCACGTCGTGCTGCTCGGCGTGGTGCTGCTGGCCGCGGGGCCGGGCATCGTCCTCTACAACACCACGCTGTCGGCGTTCGCGGTGGCGCTCCTCATGCTGGCCTTCGCCCGTCCCGCGCGCGTATCAGACACGCCGCCAGAATGAGGAACAGGCTCCCGAGCCAGAGCGCCTGCCAGTTGCGCACCGTCTCGTTCAGGATGATGTAGACGGCGGATCCCGCAAGCGCCGCGGCGAAGCACGTCTCGGAAAGGCCGCGCCCGCCCGCCGCGCGCTCAAGCCCCTGCCAGCGGCCGGCGAAGGCCGGCCCGACGAAGGCGAAGACCGCGCCGGTCATCGCGGCGAAGGGAAAGCTCAGGTAGCGCGGGTTGAAGACGAGCCCCAGCGCCGGCACCGTCGCGAGCACCGTGAGCACGATCAGCAACCATCCCAGCAGGCGCTCCACGCCTTGCGGAACCGGCGCCGCCCGCCCCGGCAGGGGCTTTCGCGGCGACAGGATCTCGGCGAAGGCGGGCAGGCGCAGCCCGGCCGTCAGCGCCAGCGCGGCGGCGAGGGGCGAGGCCACCGCCACGGCCACCAGCGCGCCCGAGCGCAGCCAGTCCCACCAGTGCAGGCTTTCGAGCGGCAGGTCGGCCACGGCGCGCCCCACGGTGCAGCCGGCTGCGAGCGCCGAGAGGGCGATGAAGGCCCAGACCGGCCAGCCCACGCGCGGCAACGCCGCCGGGCGGCGGCGAAGCCCCGCCGCGGCGGCGGCGGCGATCGCGCCGGTCAGCGCCACCCCGCCGAGCGCGGCCGCGGGCCAGTACGGATGATCGACGACCGGCCGCCCCCAGGCGAACTTGGGCGCGCGGCTGTTCCCGTCGAGGAGGCCCCAGTGCCCGCCGACCGTGCCCTCGAGCTGGCGCTTCCACGGCTGGTCGAAGGCCTCGATGGCGTTGACGCGGTAGTTCTTCTGATGCGCGATGGTCAGGATGTCGTGCAGCGCCCGCGCCTGGGCCGAGGGCGAGGGCAGCGCCCCCTCCCGCATGCGCCCGGCGCTCGGCCAGCCGGTTTCGCCGATGAGGATTTCCTTGCTCGGAAACATCCGCGCCACCTGCTCGCGAATGGAGTCGATGTGACGGCCCGCGTCCTCCGCCGCCACCGGAAAATCCTCCCAGTAGGGCAGGATATGCACGGTGACGAAATCCACGACGTTCTGGAGCTCCTGATGACGCAGCCAGAATTCCCACACGTCCGCATAGGTGACGGGCACATTGACGCGTGCCTTGATGCGGCGGATGGTGGCGGCAATGTCCTGCGACGACATCTCGCCGCGCAGCAGCACCTCGTTGCCGACCACGAGGCCGATGATGACGTCGCTGTGCTGCTGCGCCAGCGTCACGCCCACACCGATTTCCGTCGCGGTGTGCGCTGCGTCGCCGCCGAGCCATATCCCCTGCAGCACCTTGAGGCCATGCCGGCGGGCGATCTCCGGCACGCGGTCGAGGCCGCGCTCGATGGAGTAGGTCCGCACGCAGTCGGTGATCGCGGCGAGGCGGGCGAGATCCTCCTCGATCTGCTGCGGCGTGATCACGGTATCGAAGTCGAGCGGCGACTGCTTCCCCCGGAACGGCGCATACGACACGCATTGCAATTTCTCTCCCGCCACCAGCGGCGACGGCGGCATGGGCACCGGCCGCCCCAGCCAGACCCAGAAGGCGACCACCAGGGCCGACACGGCGATGAACAGTATGACAGGTATGCGCATGAAACGTCCCTTGGTGGCAGGGCATCCTCACAACTCATTCTGGCAATTCAATGAATTGCGAGGCTGCCCCCACCTGTTGGATCGGTGCGTTTTCGCAGGAAGAAGGGCGGCATCGGCCTTCCGTGAAAACGCTGTGGCGGGCATAGCAATAACCGCTCTTCCCGATCCTGCCAATCGCGCGTCCGCGGCCATCCATTCTGCCGCTGGACAATTGCATCGACTTCGGATTACGTACCCCGATCGCAACAGTGTCGCGATGCGGACACTTTGGGGTGAGCACACTTCGGCCGGGAACTCCTCGCCCGGGAGCACTTCGCCGAAGCGTTCTCGGCACCGATGTGTTTTCCGGATGCTCGATCCGTCTTGCTGTCCCACCTGTCTTGCTGTCTTGGGGTTCCATGAATATGCCCGGCCACCGTATCCTTCATGCCCTGTTTTTCGGGGCCTTTGTCGTATGCGCCCCGCTGACGGTAGCGGCCCAGGAGCCGGCGCAGCAGGGGCAGCCCGCCCCCGCGCAGAACGCAGGCGAGGCCCAGGAACAGCCGGACGGCGAGGAAGCCCGGAAGCCCGAGGACTACATCGAGATCCCGGATCTCGCGGAAGGCGCGGGACGGGCGGAATGCGTCTGGTTCGGACGGCGCGCCGTCAACCTGCTGTGGCGCGACGATATCGACACCGCCAAGCGGCACCTGTCGCTCTATGACCGCTTCGAATGCCCGGGCTCCCACGTGCAGCAGGCCTTTCGCTGCATCGTGCGGCAGGGACCGATCGATCCGAAGCAGCCGGAAACGCTCAACGCCAAGGTGAGCGCCTGCTGGCGCGATCCCGATCTGGAACCGCCGCCGCCCCCGGCCCCTGACGCCGAAGACGAAGCCAAGCCGGAAGGCCAGTGACGCCATTTTCAACGGGCATGGCTCATGAAGTGTCGCCCGAATGTCGCCCAAGTCCGTGCGGCGCGGGGCTCGATGCGCCTCGCACGGTCCGCACGGCCCGGCTAACGACCTGGAACACCAGTACAAGACCCGCTGGACGGCATTTCGTTGCCTGACCAAACATTGGTCACTTTTTGCAGGGAAGATAAGACATGAGCGACCACTGCTGCGGTCCCCATGTCATCTGCGGGGAAGTCATCCTACGGGATGAATCCCGCCATGCAGCGGCCGTTTACCATACCGGCAGAAGGAGCGCCGTCAGCACCCCTGCGGCCTCCTGTGGCTGTATACGAAACGGTGGACATCCGCTAAAGGTAAAGAAACCGTAAATCCCATACGAAATCGGACCGGAGAGATATATATTCCGGGAACAATTTCGGGTTATAAGTGATTGTTTTGGGCGGTTGCCATGCCAGACGCGGCACGGCGGGCCGTCGAGGACGATCATAGCGTTTGCTTCCCAGCAACAATGGACGTGATATGCGTGTCGTCGTCACTCTTGTCGTCGCATTAGTCGCTGTTGCCCATGCGGGTTTGTGGGCAGTCTCGCGGGAGAGGACATCGGCCCCCGATGTTCCCATCCAGCTGTCATCCGTTTCCTATGCGCCCTTCGGCAAGGACGCCAATCCCGAGAACGGCGATCTTGCGACGGAAGAACAGATCCGCGCCGACATGAAGGTGTTGGCGCCGTTCACCCGCGCGGTGCGCACCTACGCCTCCACCGGCGGACAGGAGCTGGTCGCGCCGATCGCGGCCGAGTTCGGCCTGAAGACCTCCCTCGGCATCTGGCTCGACAAGAACACCGAGCGCAACGAGGAGGAGATCGCCAACGCCATCGCGGTGACGAAGCGCACCGGCAACATCAGCTCCATCGTCGTCGGCAACGAAACGGTGTTCCGCGATGACGTCGAGGTGCCGGACCTGATCCAGTACATCCAGCGCGTGCGCCGCGAGACGGGGCTGCCGGTGACCACCGGTGATATTCCCTCGGTGTGGTTCGAGCATCCCGAGCTGGTGGCGGCCGTCGACTTCATCGCCGTCCACATCCTGCCCTACTGGGAGGGCGTGCCGGAGGACAAGGCCGTCGAGCAGGCCATCAACGTCTTCAACAAGCTGCGGGAAACCTATCCCGGCAAACATGTGGTCATCGCCGAGTTCGGCTGGCCGAGCGCCGGCTACAACATGAAGATCGCCAACCCCGGCCGCTCCATCCAGGCGCAGGTCATCCGGGAGTTCCTGGCGCGCGCCGAGCAGTTCGGCGCCGACTACAACATCATCGAGGCCATCGACCAGCCGTGGAAGTTCTTTGAAGGCTCCGTCGGCCCCTACTGGGGGCTGTTCGATGCCGACCGCCAGCCGAAGTTCGAGCTGACCGGCGTCATCACCCACACCGACTGGTGGAAGCTCGCGGCCGGCGCGGTGCTCATCGGCTTGGCCCTGTCGCTGCCGATCTTCTCCATCGCCGGGGTGACGCTGCCGCAGACCATCCTGCTCGCCGGCGCCGCGAACATGACCGGCGCGTGGTTCGCCATCGTCATCGAGTACTGGTACATGCACTACTTCACCTGGGGCGGGGCGATGGCGCTCGGCCTCGGGCTGCTGCTGCTGATCCCGCTGGTGATGATCGCACTGAGCCGCATTCAGGAAATCGCGCAGATCGCCTTCGGGCAGGGTCCCGCGCGGCTGCTGACCGGTGGCGCGTCCGGTGGCATGCTTGGTGGCAGCGGGCTTGATGGCGGCGTGCTTGGTGACGGCGTGCTTGGTGACGGCATGCTTGGCCGGGTGCTTGGCGGCGCGACGCCCGCGCCGGATTACGCGCCGAAAGTGTCGATCCACATCCCGGCCTATCGCGAAAATCCGGAGATGCTGAAGGAAACGCTCTCCAGCGTGGCACGCCTCCAGTATCCGAACTTCGAATGCGTGGTCGCCATCAACAACACGCCCGACCCGGCTTTCTGGCAGCCGATCGAAGAGCACTGCCGCGCACTCGGCGAGCGGTTCAAGTTCCTCAACCTGCTCGACGTGAAGGGCTTCAAGGCCGGCGCGCTGCGCGAGGCGCTGAAGCACACCGCGCCCGACGCCGAGATCATCGGCGTGATCGATGCCGACTACGTGGTCGACCCCGCGTGGCTGCGTGACCTCGTGCCCGCCTTCGCCGACCCCGAGGTCGGCATCGTGCAGGCCCCGCAGGACCACCGCGACGGCTCGCAGTCGATCATGCACAACATCATGAACGCGGAATACGCCGGGTTCTTCGACATCGGCATGGTGCAGCGGAACGAGGCCGACGCCATCGTGGTGCACGGCACCATGTGCCTCCTGCGCCGCTCGGCGCTCGAGGCCGCCGGCAACTGGCCGTCGGAGACGATCTGCGAGGATACCGACCTCGGCCTCGGCATCATGGAGCTCGGCTACAAGGCGCGCTACACCAACCGCCGCTACGGCTGGGGCCTGCTGCCGGACACGTTCGAGGCCTTCCGCAAGCAGCGCCACCGCTGGGCCTACGGTGGCGTCCAGATCGTCAAGAAGCACTGGCGGCGCATGCTGCCCGGCAGCCCGGTCCGCCTCACGGCGGAGCAGAAGCGCGAGTTCACCGTAGGCTGGATCAACTGGCTCGGCGCCGAGAGCCTCGGGGTGCTCGTCGCGATCCTGAACCTGCTGTGGGTGCCCATCGTGGTCTTCGCCGGCATCGCCATCCCGGACCGCATCCTGACGCTGCCGATCATCGCGGCCTTCACGGTCTCGCTGCTGCATTTCGCCTGCACCTACGGCCTGCGCGTGCGCATCCCCATCAGCGAGATGGTGGGCGCCGCGATCGCGGCCATGAGCGTGCAGTTCGTGGTGGCGAAGGCGGTCGCGGACGGCGTGGTCAAGGACAACCTGCCCTTCACCGTCACCGCCAAGGGCGGCAAGAAGAAGAAGGGCACCTACTTCACCGCGTTCTGGGAAGCGGTGCTCGGCGGGTTGCTCGTCGCGTCGGCGGGGCTGGTGTTCTTCACCAACGTCAACGACGTGCGCGAGATCAACATCTACGCGCTCGTGCTCGTGGTGCAGAGCCTGCCGTTCCTCGCGGCGACGGGCATCGCGCTGCTGGAGGGATCGCGCTTCAACGAGTTCTCCTACTGGGCAAGCCTGCGCGTGCGCCTCGCGGGCGCCCTGCCCCGCCGGGCGCGCCCGGCGGTGGCGCCCGCGCCCATCAATCCGGGCCGGCACCCGACCCCGGTGCAATAAGGACCACACTGTAAGGACCGGTTGAACCCGCGAGGACGACGGGCGAATGCAGGACGGAGCCTTCAGCGGCGCCTAGATGGGGGAGAAACCGGAATGCTTCGGAATATAGCTCAGACCGCCATTCAAAGGATCAAGGAAAACACCGGAATGCTCCAGAATACAGCTCAGACCGCCATGCAAAATCAGCGGCCGGTTGATGGCATGATGCTGGAACAATCGGCCGCCATCTGGTGCTTCCTTCTTGAGCAGCAGCACGCCACATGGTCGTGGGAAGGTCTGGGACCAGGTGGTTATCTCGAAATCGGCACGTTCAAAGGCAAAGCGGCAAGCGTGCTCGCTACGTATAGTCATGCTTATGGAAATCCGCTGACGATCGTGGACCCCGAAATCATGCCGACGGCGCGGCAGACGATCAGCGCCTTGCAGCCCAAGACGCACTTTCTGCAAATTCGGTCCGAGTTTCTTCCCAAGACGGCGTTTTACAAGGACAACCTGCGCAACCTGGCCTTTGCCCATATCGACGGCATGCACCGCTTCTCCGCGGTGATGAGCGATCTGCGCCTTTGCGAAGACATGCTCTCCGACTTCGGCATCATATCCGTCGACGACTTCCACACCGACCTTTATCCGCAAATACCGGCCGCCGTCTATCGGCACCTGTTCTCAGGCCCGAGCGATCTCAGCATCTTCCTGATCGGCTTCAATAAAGCTTACCTGTGCCGCAACGTTGCGAAAAAAAACTTCATGCAGATGGTCAAAGAAAATGCGCAAGGGGCCTGCTCGAAACTCCTCGGCGAAAAGCTGACAATCGTCAAAACAGACCGCAATGACGGCTTTGATGCCTATACGTTGGTGGGCTGGCAGGGCGAACCGACGTTCGGCAACGAACTCTAGACAGAAGACAATAATATTATGAAACCATATTGGCTTCTGCTTCTGTGCAGTGTGCTTGCCGCGTGCAATGCAGACCGGCCCGAGGATGGATCTGTCGTCTCTGACGAAGGCGCAATATAGGGCTTTTCAATGGGCCCATCCGTCCCACGCTGACCACACGAAGGCCGATAACTCGGGCTGATAAACTGGATCGAATAACCTGGATCGAAACTTGCCAAACGGCAGATCAATTCACCCGGTCGACGCCGTGAATGGCGGGAGTGACGGGGCTCGAACCCGCGACCTCCGGCGTGACAGGCCGGCGCTCTAACCAACTGAGCTACACCCCCGAAGCGGCTTCGAATCCCGTCCGCTGCGGTGGTTGTGAATTACCCGGCGCGCCGGGGAGTGTCAAGCATCCTTCATAAATAAATGACGCCGGTTTTTTCGGCCTGTGTGTAACTCGCTGGACAGGCGGCGCCTGCCCTTCTCACCGCCCCACGCCGCCGCTCGACTGGCGGATGATGGGCAGGTCGAGGTCGCGGATTTTCTTGCGCAGGGTGTTGCGGTTGACGCCGAGCAGTTCCGCCGCGCGGATCTGGTTGCCATTGGTGACATTGAGCACCGCGGTGAGCAGCGGCGCCTCCACCTCGCGCAATATCCGGTGATAGAGCCCCGGCGGCGGCAGCGCTCCGCCGAGCGAGGTGAAGTATTGCTTGAGATACCGCTCCACCGCCTGGGGCAACGGCACCGAATCGGCGGGCAGCGCCTCGCGCGCCGGCTGCGCCGTGGTGGGGGCGGCCGAGAGGTCCAGCTCCGCGTCGATGATCGGCGCGGTGATGGTCTCCTGCGCGTAGAGCGCCGTGAGACGGCGCACGAGGTTTTCGAGCTCGCGCACGTTGCCCGGCCAGCGGTAGCGGATGAGCCTGTCCATGGCGGCGGCGTCGATCTGCTTGGGCGCCAGCCCCTCGCGCGTCGCCCGGGCCAGGAAGTGGCGCACGAGGTCGGGCACGTCCTCCGAGCGCTCGCGCAGCGGCGGCAGGCGCAGCGGCACGACGTTGAGCCTGAAGAACAGATCCTCGCGGAACTGCCCCTGCTCGATGGACTGGCGCAGGTCCTTGTTGGTGGCGGCGATGATGCGCACGTTGGTACGGATCGACGTCTTGCCGCCGACCGAGGCGTATTCGCCCTGCTGCAGCACGCGCAGCAGGCGCGTCTGGGCCTCCATCGGCATGTCGCCGATCTCGTCGAGGAACAGCGTGCCGCCTTCCGCCTGCTCGAAGCGGCCGGGCGAGCGCGAATGCGCGCCGGTGAACGCCCCCTTCTCGTGGCCGAACAGCTCGGATTCGATCAGGTCGCGCGGGATCGCCGCCATGTTGACCGCGACGAACGGCCCGCCGCGCCGCTTGCCGTAATCGTGCAGGGCCCGGGCGACGAGCTCCTTGCCGGTGCCGGACTCGCCCGAGATCATCACGGTCAGGTCCGTCGACATGAGCCGCGCCATGGCCCGGTAGATGTCCTGCATGGCGGGCGAGCGGCCGATGAGCGGGATTTCCTCGACCTCGTCGCCGGCGCCCACGCCCACGCCGCGCGGACGCGACAGCGCCCGGCCGACGATGGTGACGAGCTCCTTCAGGTCAAAGGGCTTGGGCAGGTATTCGTAGGCGCCGCGCTCGGAGGCGCGGATGGCGGTCATGAACGTGTTCTGGGCGCTCATGACGATCACCGGCAGGTCTGGTCTCAACTTGCGGATGCGGGGCAGGAGATCGAAGGCGTTCTCATCCGGCATGACGACGTCCGTGACGATGAGATCGCCGTCGCCCTGCGATACCCAGTTCCACAGCGTGCCGGCATGGCCCGTGGTGCGGATGTCATAGCCCGCCCGCGTCAGGGCCTGGGCAAGAACTGTACGTATCGAGGCATCGTCGTCTGCTACGAGAATCGTTGCGCGACCCATCTATTATGACTCCGTCCCTTGCTTCCTCTCCCCCGTGGCGTCGGGCTCCGGCGCCCCGCGCGAGGCCACGATGGGCATCAACACCCGAAACGTGGTGCGGCGCGCGACGCTGTCGCATTCGATGATCCCGCCGTGCTCGCCCACGATCTTGGCAACCAATGCAAGACCGAGGCCAGTTCCGCCGGCCTTCGTCGTCACGAATGGATCGAACAGGTGCGGCAGCACGTCCGCGGGCACGCCGGGGCCATTGTCGCGCACGCTGATTTCGAGCGGAAGACGCACGCGCTCGCGGCCCGGAACCTGCATCTGCACGCCGGGGCGATAGGCGGTGGTGAGCACGATCTCGCCTTCCGAGGCCCTCTCTTCCCCGCCCCCCTGGCCGGGGTCGCCGCCGATGGCTTCCGCCGCGTTCTTGACCAGGTTCAGGAACACCTGGATCAACTGGTCGCGGTTGCCGTGGACCGGCGGCAGCGAGGGATCGTAGTTCTCGACGAAGCGGATATGGCGCGCAAAGCCGGACTGGGCAAGGCGGCGCACATGATCGAGCACGTCGTGGATGTTGACCGGCCCGCGCGCCATCGGCCGCCCCTCGCCCAGCGTCTCCATGCGCTCCACCAGCTTGACGATGCGGTCGGTCTCGTCGCAGATGAGGCGGGTGAGCACCCGGTCGTCCTCGGGTACGGACGCCTCCAGCAATTGCGCCGCCCCGCGAATGCCCGACAGCGGGTTCTTGATTTCGTGCGCCAGCATCGCGCCGAGCGCCGTTAACGAGCGCGCTGCCGTGCGATGCGTCAACTGTCTGCCCATTTTTTCGGCATTTGTCCGTTCCTGCAGCAACAGCACGACGGATCCGTCTGCAAGCGGTGCGGCGAAGGCATCCACGATGCGCTCCTCCTGCAGGCGGGTCAGGGCCAGGTTCACCCGGTAGCCGCTCATGCCCGCGCCGCTCTCGCGCACTTCCTCCACCATGGCGAGCACGGGGGAGCCGAGGGGCATCAGATCGGTCAGCCGCTGGCGGCGCAGCACCCGCAGGCTGAGGTCGAAGAAGGCTTCCGCCGCCGCATTGGCATAGACAACGCCACCATTCGCTGCCACCGCCAGCACCGGCAGCGGCAGGATGGCGAGAATGCCCGCCTCCTCAAGCGGCAAGGGACGCGTCGACATCACTGTAGAGCTTTCGCAGAATGAGGATGACTTCACCCGGATCCTCGCTCACCACGATGCGCGCGCGCAAGCGCGCGCCCTCGCCCGGCGCATCGCCGTCGGCCAGTGCATCGTCGGCATAGGCGGCGAGATGTTTCCGCGCATGGCGGATGCCCATGCGCAAGCCGTAGGTGGCGAGCAGCGTCTCGTAATGGACGACCGCGCCCTCCAGCCGCCGCCGGCGCGACGGCACGGCCACAGCCTCGCCGTCGAGCGCGCGGGCGATCGCCCCCACGCACCACGGCCGGCCAAGCGCGGCGCGCCCGACCATCACCGCATCCGCTCCCGACATCGTGAGCGCCGCCCGCGCGTCCCCGGGCGAGGTGATGTCGCCGTTGACGACGAGCGGCACGCCCGGGATCGCCGCGCGCACGGCCGCGACCGCCCGCCAGTCGGCCCGGCCCTTGTAGAACTGCTGGCGCGTGCGCCCGTGCACGGTGACCATGCGCACGCCGGAGGCCACGGCGCGGCGGGCGAGTTCGGGCGCGTTGAGCGACGCATCGTCCCAGCCGAGCCGCATCTTGAGCGTCACCGGCACGTCGACCGCCGCCACCGTCGCCTCGACGAGGGCCACGGCGTGGTCGAGATCGCGCATCAGCGCCGAGCCGGACCAGCCGCCCGTCACGCGTTTCGCCGGGCAGCCCATGTTGATGTCCACGATCTGCGCCCCGGCGGCCTCGGCCACGCGCGCGCCCTCGGCCATCCAGCGCGGATCGCAGCCGGCGAGCTGCACCACATGCGGCGCGACGCCCTCGCCCTCCGCGCGCGTCCGCGCCTCCTCGTCGCCCAGAGCGAGATCGTCGGACGCCACCATCTCCGACACCACGAGCGATGCGCCAAAACGCATGGCGAGCCGGCGCATGCCGATGTCGGTGATGCCCGACATCGGCGCCAGGAACGCCCGCCCGCCGAGCGCCACCGGCCCCACCATGAGGGCGGGCGCGCCGGTGCGGTTCATTGTGCTGTCATTATTCGTCATCGCAGTGCAGGAGAACAACCATTTGCCTTTCAACGCAACAAATTTCGCAACGCAACAAACTCCGCGCCGCCGTTCCGTTGCCCGCCATCCGGCCGGAGGCGGGCGCATCGGTTGCGCCGCGCGCGCGGCTCGCCTACAAAACCGCAAGCAGCTCCGCCAGCAATTCGCGGCAGCGTTCCCAGACAGAAGGTTTCGCCCGTGGCCAGCACCGACATCGCCGCCGTCATCGTCGCCGCAGGCCGGGGCCTGCGCGCCAGCGCGGGCCATGAGGACCTGCCCAAACATGACCTGCCCAAACATGACTTGCCCAAGCACGATCTGCCCAAGCACGATCTGCCCAAGCAGTACCGGCCGCTTGCCGGCGTGCCCGTGCTGGCGCGCACGCTCGACGCCTTCCTCGGCCATCCCGGCATTGCGCGGGTGCAGGCCGTCATCGGGGCGGACGACATCGACCGTTACGAACGGGCCATCGCCGCCCTCTCCCGCCGCGACGGGCTGCTCGCGCCCGTCGTCGGCGGCAGCACGCGGCAGGAGTCCGTGTTCGCGGGGCTGCACGCCCTGCGCAACGACCCGCCGGCCGTCGTCCTCGTCCACGACGGCGCGCGCCCGTTCGTATCGGCTGCGCTGATCGACGCGGCGATCGCGGCAGCGCGCGCCCATGCCGCCGCCATACCCGGCACGTCCGTCACCGACACCATCAAGCTCGTCGACGACAGGGACCGCGTCGCGGCGACGCCCGAGCGCGCGAGGCTTCGCGCCGTGCAGACGCCGCAGGCCTTCGACTACCGGCTGCTGCTCGGCGCCCACGCGCGGGCGCGTGCCGAGGGCCTGTCCTCCTTCACCGACGACGGCGCGCTCGCCGAGTGGGCAGGCTCGCCGGTCACGGTCTTTCCCGGAGATCCCGACAACGTGAAGCTCACCACACAGGCCGATTTCGACGCCGCCGAACGGCGGCTGCTCCCCGGCCAGCACCTCGTCACCCGGGTGGGCACGGGTTTCGACGTCCACGCCTTCGCGGCGGGTGACCACGTCTGGCTCGGCGGGGTCAGGATCGCGCACACGCGCGGCGTCAGTGCCCATTCTGATGGCGACGTGGTGCTGCATGCGCTCACCGACGCCCTGCTCGGCGCGCTCGCCGACGGCGACATCGGCAGCCATTTCCCGCCGGGCGATCCGCAATGGCAGGGGGCGTCTTCCGACCGCTTCCTCGCCCATGCGCTCGGCCTGCTCCACGCGCGCGGCGGCATCCTCGACCACCTCGACGCGACGGTGATCTGCGAAACGCCGAAGGTCGGCCCGCACCGCGAGGCGATCCGGGCGCGGATCGCCGGGATCTGCGGCATCGGCGCCGACAGGGTGTCCGTCAAGGCCACGACTTCCGAGCGGCTCGGCTTCACGGGGCGGGCCGAGGGCATTGCGGCGCAGGCTGCGGCCACCGTGCGCCTGCCGGAACGATAGAGCGCGTTCCGATCAGACGGAATCGTCTGATCGATCAGAATTCGCTCATAATCAAAAACTGAGAGCATGTCATATGATGACATGCTCTGATCACCGCCCCCAATCCACTCGCGGGGAGAGACAGCATGACCGACAACAACGACCTGTCAGGAAAAACGCCGGCGGACACGGCGACGATCTTTCCGGCGCACCTGATCGAGCGGGCGCGCCGGCTTCTGGAGGAGGCGCGCGAGCGGGGACTTCGCCTCGCCACGGCGGAATCCTGCACCGGCGGTCTCGTCAGCGGGCTGCTGACCGAGATCCCCGGCTCGTCCGACGTGGTGGAAGGCGGCTTCGTCACCTATTCCAACGCCGCCAAGCACACCAGCATCGGCGTTCCCCTGGATCTGCTGGCGCTGCACGGCGCGGTCAGCGAACCGGTGGCGCTGGCCATGGCGGAGGGCGTACTGGAGCGTCTGCCCGACGCCGATGTCGCCGTCGCCCTCACCGGCGTCGCCGGTCCGGGCGGCGGCTCGGCGGCGAAGCCGGTCGGGCTGGTGCACCTGGCCACGGCACGGCGCGGTCATCCGAGCCTGCACGTCGTCTACCACTTCGCCGACGAGGGCCGCGCCGCCATCCGCCTGAGGTCGGTGGCGGCGGCGCTCGACCTGCTGGAGCGCACCGTCACCGCCAGCACGACGTTTACGGCGTGAGCGCAAGGGCGCGCCAGCAACGCTGAAACGCCCTCAACCCGCGTCAGACGATACCGGCGCGCCGCAGGACCTTGAGCGTATCGTTCTCGAAGCTCGCGATGGCCGCGCGCAGATGCTCGGCCTCCGCCGCCCCGTCCTCGATCGTCGCGCCGTCCTTGATCAGGGCGTGGCCACGTTCCCTGAGCTGCTGGCGCACGAAGGCGGCCTTGTCCTGCGCGTCGGTCGCATACGCGGTGAACAGCAACTGCGACAGGTTGTCGAGGCCGATGCCCGAGCCGGTGATCGGCGAAGCCAGCACCTGGATGGCGTCGCCGGCCTTGACGCGCTCGGCGACGGCGGCGTTGAACGCCTTCGCGCGCGCCGTGCGCTCCGCCTCGCCCTCCGCGGGCAGCGCCGGATGCGCGGCGCCGACCAGCACCAGGACATGCAGCGCCTCGGTCACCTGCCCCCAGGTGAGCCGGGCGACATCGGCGTCCGTGACCAGTTCGGCGAGGGTCTGCGGCCCGCGGCCGAGCGCGGCGATCACCGGATCGTAGACGCTGGCGTTGAGCGAGACCTCGCCCACGCGCGCGGCGATCTTGCGCGGCACGTCGGCAGGATCGCGCAGCAGCACGAAACGCTGGTTGTTCCAGATGTCCTTCTGCTCCTGGCGCGGCAGCGCCGAGGCGCCGCGCAGGTAGATGTCGCGGCGGAACGCGGTGTTCAGGATGACGTCGCGCGCCACCTCGCGGAACACCGGGTCGGAAATCGACGCCAGGAGCTGCCGCTGGTCGGGATTGAAGTTGAGCGCCTCGGTCTGGGAGGCGAGGTGGGCCTGCCCGGCATAGGTCACCTTCGCCTCGCCGAAATCCTTGGCGACGTCGCTGAAGAAGAACGCGTCCCAGTCGCTGTTCATGTATTCGTGCGCCAGATAGGACAGCGGACGCTTCTGCAGATCCTCCAGCCGGGCCGCCGCGCCGGGATTGGCGACGAAGAAGCCGGCGTTCAGCTCCTTGAGGCGATTGAGCAGCCGCACGCCCTGGGCGATCTGCTGGGTGATCTCGCCCCCGCCAAGCGCGCCGCCGTCCCGCAGCACGCGCTGCAGGGTCGCTCCCGCAGACCAGCCCGGATAGGCGTTGTAGGACACGTAGACAACGCCGCCGGGCTTGAGATTGCGGCGGACGATGTCGCGGATGTAGCCGCGGTTGGCCTCGCTGACCCAGCTATAGACCCCGTGCAGGACGATGAAGTCGAAGCTTTGCAGGCTGTCGTCGCGCGCCAGCTCCTCGAAGCTGCGTTCGAGGAACGTCACGTTGGGGGTGCCGGCCTTCGCCGCCAGCGCCCTGGCGTGGCTGATGTGCGCCGGATTGAAATCGACCGCCACCACCTCGACGTCCGGATTGACGGCGGCGAGGAGATTGGCCGTCAGGCCGTGGCCCGCCCCCAGTTCGAGATAGGAGACCGGCCCGCGCGGCGTGGCCAGCCCCTGCTGCAGCAGCGCAAAGCGCAGATTCTCGGGCGTGAGTTCATGAAAGAAACCGATCGTGTATTCGATTCCGGTTACGTAACCTTCTGACCATTTAGACATAATCTACCTCTACTATCTATCTCAAATCTTGTCTTCATGAAGCCGCCTCCACATCAGATCATGCAAAGACAATACGCATTCCGAGAAGCGGGTCATTTTCAGGTACGCAACTTTTGGTGATCGCAATACTTCGTTAAGGTGTCATTAACCGCGACGGAGGTAGCATTCATGTATGGTCAAACGCAAGCGCCTCCGCGCCATCCTTATACCGGTTTTTTTATACGCCGTTTCGGCCGCCGTGGTAGGGTACTTTCTCTTCCACGCCCAGAACGGCGCGCGCGGGCTCGAGGCCAAACGCGAGTTCAAACGACAGATCTACGAGAAGACCGTCGAACTCGAAGCGCTCAAGGCGGAACACGCCGAATGGGACCGCCGGACGGAACTGGTGCGCGCCGGCAGGATCGACGCGGATATTCTCGAGGAAGAAGCCCGCAAGACACTCGGCCTCGTCCATGAAAACGACGTGGTCGTGTTCCTCGGTTCCGCCAACGGACGATAGCACGGCGGACGGGAGTCCTGAACCGGCGCGGGGCGTTTTTTCCATCAGACGCTTGAAACCGTTCGCCTCCGGCGATATACAGGACACGCCAGCCCGGGCCCCTCTGGCAGTCCGCTGAATTCATCCGGACTGTGATGTCGGACTGGATGTCTGAAATCCGGTGGCCTGGAGCGTAGGGACTTTCATTCGACATCGCTGAAGCTTCGCCTTCTGTACGGTCCGCGATAGCGGAGCCTTGCAGGGAGATTGCCGGTGCGCGATGCCGGTCCCGCCGCGACGGCCGCCCTCATGACGGGTGCCAAATGGCGGACACACTCAATTATCTTCTGACGCCTGACGCGTTCTATACCCTGCTGCAGGTCATCATGATCGACCTCGTGCTGGCAGGCGACAATGCAATCGTGATCGGCCTCGCCGCTGCCGGCCTGCCCAAGGAGCAGCGTGGCAAGGCCATTCTCGTCGGTATCATCGCGGCGACGGTGCTGCGTATCTTCTTCGCCGCGCTGACTACTCAGCTCCTGCAGATCGTCGGCCTGCTGTTCGCCGGTGGCGTGCTGCTGCTGTGGGTGTGCTGGAAGATGTGGCGCGAGCTGCGCATCCAGCATCAGGAGGAAGTCGACGCCGTCGAGGCCCTCGGCGAGGAAGACATCAACAAGGACGGCACCATCGCCGGCCAGACCCAGACGAAGACCTTCAGGCAGGCGGCCACGCAGATCATCATCGCCGACCTGTCGATGTCGCTCGACAACGTGCTCGCCGTCGCCGGCGCGGCGCGCGAACATCCGGAGATCCTGGTCTTCGGTCTGGTGCTCTCGGTCGCGCTGATGGGCGTGGCGGCGAACTTCATCGCCAAGCTGCTGCACAGGCACCGCTGGATCGCCTATATCGGCCTCGCCATCATCCTCTACGTGGCGCTCGACATGATCTACCGCGGCCTTCTCGAAGTGATCCCGGTCGTCAACAACGTCGTTAACGGCGGGTGACACCCGTCACACGATCATCGTGCCGGCGGCGCGGGCGGAAACGCCCGCGCCGTTGCTTTTGCGCAAGATCGACATTCGGAACACTCTACAAGAAGCTGGCCGGGTAACGCGCCATCTGGCCGTGTTCCCTCACCGCTCCGTTGTCGAAGTGCAGCTTGCGCCCGGTTTCCCGGCTGAAGCAGTGCAGGCGCGCAAGCGGCAGGTGCAGCGTCGTGTCCGTGTCCAGAAGGCCGGGCCAGACGCCGGCAGTGCGCAGCACGATCGTGCCGGCGGCGCCGGCGCGCGCGTAGACGAGGCTCTCCGCCCCCACCATCTCCACCGCCTCGATCCGCGCCGGCAGCGCCAGCGCGGGCTCGGCCCCCGCATCGAGCCGCACGTCCTCCGGACGGATGCCGATGACGCCGGTGCCCGCCGGCACGGCGTCCGGCAGGGCAACGCCCGCCGCGCGCAGCTTGTCGGTATCGATCAGGTTCATGCCCGGCGAGCCCATGAAGCCGGCGACGAACAGCGTCTGCGGATCGGCGTAGAGATCGAGCGGCACGCCCTGCTGCTCGATCGCGCCGCCGTTCATGACCACGAGCTTGTCGGCGAGCGTCATCGCCTCCAGCTGATCGTGCGTCACGTAGACCAGCGTCGTGCCGAGCGTGCGCTGCAGCCGGCGGATCTCCACGCGCATGTGCGCGCGCAGCTTGGCGTCGAGGTTCGACAGCGGCTCGTCGAACAGAAACGCCTGCGGCTTGCGCACGATGGCGCGCCCCATGGCGACGCGCTGGCGCTGGCCGCCGGACAGCTGCCGCGGCTTCCTGTCGAGATAGGGCTCGATCTCGAGGATGCGCGCCGCCTCCACCACGCGCGCGTCGATCTCGGCGCGCGGCGTGCGGCGGTTCCTGAGGCCATATTCCAGATTGCCGCGCACCGACATGTGCGGATAGAGAGCGTAGTTCTGGAACACCATGGCGATATCGCGATCGGCGGGCTCCAGATCGTTGACCACCCGCCCGCCGATGGCGATCGTCCCGGCCGTGATGCGCTCCAGGCCCGCGATCATGCGCAGCAGGGTCGACTTGCCGCAGCCGGAGGGGCCGACCAGCACCACGAGCTCGCCCGCGCCGATCGCGAGGTCGAGCCCCTTGATGACCTCCACGCCGCCCGGATAGGTCTTGCGCACGCCCGCGATGTCGATGGTCGCCACTTCACTTCTCCGTCTCGACGAGGCCCTTGACGAACAGGCGCTGCATCAGGATGACGACCAGCACCGGCGGCAGCATGGCCAGCATCACCGCCGCCATGACGAGGTTCCATTGCGGATCGGCGTCCGACACCGCCACCATGCGCTTGATGCCCATCACGATGGTGTAGTAGCGCGGGTCCGTCGTCACCAGCAGCGGCCACAGGTATTGCACCCAGCCGTAGATGAACAGGATCACCGCGAGCGCCGCGATATTGGTGCGCGACAGCGGCAGCAGGATGTCGCGGAAGAATCGCAAGGGGCCCGCGCCGTCGACGCGCGCTGCTTCCGTCAATTCGTCGGGCAGCGTCATGAAGAACTGGCGGAACAGGAAAGTGGCCGTCGCGGAGGCGATCAGCGGCAGGGTGAGGCCGGCATAGGAATTGAGCAGGCCGAGATCCGCGACCACCTTGAAGGTCGGCAGGATGCGCACCTCGACGGGCAGCATCAGGGTGATGAAGATCATCCAGAAGAACAGCATGCGGCCGGGAAAGCGGAAATAGATGATGGCATAGGCCGAGATGATGGAGATGGCGATCTTGCCCACCGTGATCACCGTCGCCATGACGAACGCGTTCCACAGCATCAGCCCCAGCGGCGGCGTGCCGGCCATCGCCATCCCCTGGCGGAATATCCCGCCGTAGTTGGCGGCGAGTTCCGCGCCCGGCAGCAGCGGCATCACGCCACTGACGAAGGCGCCGTCCGGATGGGTGGAGGCGACGAAGGCGAGATAGACGGGCAGCGCCACGATGGCCACGCCCGCGATCAGCACGAGGTGGGTGAGGACGTTGAGCCAAGGTCTGTTCTCGATCATACCCTGTTCTCGATCATGCCCTGGTTGTCGCTCATCGCCCGCCCCTCAATACTGCACGCGCCGCTCGACATAGCGGAACTGGACGATGGTGAGCGCGATCACGATCAGCATCAGCACCACCGACTGCGCCGCGGACGAGCCGATGTTGAGGCCGAGCACGCCGTCGGCGAACACCTTGAACACGAGGATGTTCGTCGCCCCCGCCGGCCCGCCGCCGGTGGTCGCGTCGACGATGGCGAAGGTGTCGAACATGGCGTAGTTGACGTTGATGATCAGCAGGAAGAAGGTCGTGGGCGACAGCAGCGGAAAGACGACGGTGAGAAACCGCTTCAACGGCCCCGCGCCGTCGATGGCTGCCGCCTCGATCAGCGAGCGCGGGATCGATTGCAGCCCGGCGACGAAGAACAGGAAGTTGTAGGACACCTGCTTCCAGCTCGCCGCCACCACCAGCATGATCATGGCGTGGTCGCCGTTGACGCGGTGGTTCCAGCGCACGTCGGCGAACGACAGCAGATAGGGGAAGATGCCGATGGTGGGGTTGAACAGGAACCACCACAGCACGCCCGCCACCACCGGCGCCACCGCATAGGGCCACACCAGCAGCGTGGTGTAGATGCCCCCGAGCCGGATGAGCCGGTCGACGGACACGGCGAGCAGCAACGCCAGCGACATCGACGCGAGAGTGACCGACACCGCGAACACCGCCGTGACCCGGATCGAATCCACGTAGGCGCGATCCTCGAACAGGCGGATGTAGTTGTCGAACCAGACGAAGGAGGCGCTGAGGCCGAAAGGGTCCTCGCGCACGAAGGACGACACCACCGCCTGCCCTGCGGGCCACAGGAAGAACACGACGGTGATCGCGATCTGCGGCGCCAGCAGCGCATAGGGCAGGATTTTGTTCGGGAAGATCGTGCGTTTGGTCTGCATGCGGACGAGCCGGTCCCGTCAGAAGGCGGCAAGACCCGCGCCGGCCGGCGCGGGCCCGCCGTTGGCGACGAACGCGTCTTACTTGTTGGCGGCCTCGAAGTCGCGCAGGATGCGGTTGCCGCCGGCGACCGCCGCGTCGAGCGCGTCCTTGGCGGACTTCTTGCCGGCGAGCAACGCCTCGAACTCGCTGTCGATCACGTCGCGCACCTGGGCGAGGTTGCCGAAGCGGACGCCCTTGGAGTTGGCCGAAGGCTCGCCGCGGGTGATCTGGTTGATGGCGATGTCGGTGCCGGGGTTCTTCTCGTAGTAGCCCTGCTCCTTGCCGAGCTCGAACGCGGCGTAGGTGATCGGCAGGTAGCCGGTGAACTGGTGCCAGTCGGCCTGCACCTCGGGCTTCGACAGGTAGGAGAAGAACTTGGCCACGCCCTTGTATTCCTCGGCCGGACGGCCCTGGAGCACCCACAGCGTCGCGCCGCCAATAATGGAGTTCTTCGGCTCCGTGATCACGTCGTCATAGTAGGGCAGCGGCGCGAAGCCGACCTCGAAGGTCTTGGCGTTGGCCACGACGCCGGCGCGCGAGGCCGAGGAGTTCATGTAGATGGCGCATTCGCCGGAATAGAACTTCGGCGGGGCGTCGTTGCCGCCCACCGGGCCGCCGTACTGGAAGATGCCCTCATCCGACCACTTCTTGAGGTTCTCGAAGTGCTTGACCTGGGCGTCGCCGTTGAACTGGAACTCGGTCGCGAGGCCGCCGAAGCCGTTCTCCAGCGTGCCGTAGGGCTTGTCGTGCAGAGCCGAAAAGTTCTCGAGCTGCACCCACGACACCCAGCCGGTGGTGAAGCCGCACTTGGCGGCGCCGGTCTCGAGGATCTTCTTCGAGAACGCCTCGACGTCGGCCCAGGTCTTGGGCGGCGTGTCGCGGTCGAGGCCGGCCTTCTCGAACGCGTCCTTGTTGTAATAGAGGATCGGCGTCGAGGAGTTGAAGGGCAGTGACAGGATGTTGCCTTCGGTGTCCGAATAGTAGCCGACGACAGGCGCGAGATAGCTCTTCGGATCGAAGGGCTCGTCGTTGTCGGCCATCAGCTGGAAGACCGGGTAGACGGCGCCCTTGGCGGCCATCATCGTGCCGGTGCCGACCTCGAACACCTGCACGATGGCCGGGTTCTGCTTGGCGCGGAAGGCGGCGATGGCGGCCGTCAGCGTCTCGGGGTAGGAGCCCTTGTAGACGGGCACGATCTTGTAATCGGACTGGCTGTCGTTGAAGCCCTTGGCGATCTCCTCGAGCTTGACGCCGAGCTCACCGCCCATCGCATGCCACCACTGGATTTCCGTCTGCGCGAGAGCGGGGGCCGTGAACGCGAACGAGACGGCCAGCGCCATCCCGGAAATATGAACCTTGCTTGCCATGGTCGTTTCTCCATGCAGGATGACGGCCCCCTCCGCGGGAACCTGCCTCTGTTGCCGAGATAGGCGCTGGCGATGATGCTTCGTTGACAGGCCGATGACGATTTAACGACATAAAGCCCTCGTGTGGAGGCTTCATGACATCATGACAGGGGGGCGCGCCGCCGGGTGAGCGTCACCCGCGCTGGAAGGCGCCGGGCGATACGCCGGTCCATTCCCGGAAGGCGCGCGAAAAACTCTTCTCGCCGCGGAAGCCCGTGAGGTGGGCGATCTGCTTCAGCGGCCGGTTGGTACGCCGCATCAGGTCGATGGCCTGCTCGCGGCGCACGTCGTCCTTGATCTGTTGCAGCGACGCCCCCTCCTCCCGTAACTGCCGGTGCAGGGTGCGGCTCGATATGGCGAGCGCCGCGGCGAGCACTTCCGCGTTCGGCAGGCCGGCGCGGCCGGCCGGCGCGCGCATGTGGCCCTTGAGCAGGCTCTTCACCCTGTCCACCAGCAGGCGGTCGCGCTTGTATTGCAGCACGGTGAGCAGCAGCGCCCTCTGCAGCATGGCGCGCGTCGCCGCCTCGTCGCGCAGGGGGGCGAGCGCCAGATAGTCGGCATCGAAGCTGAAACCGGCGAGCTCCGCCCCGAACCGCGCCTCGCCGGGAAACATCGCCCGGTACGACGCCGCGTGCGCCGGGCGCGGAAACGGGAACGTCAGATCGTCGAGCGGAATGCGCGAGTCGATCAGCCAGCAGGCGAAGCCGTGCACCATGCGCAGCACCGACACCAGGCAGAATTCGCGCAGCCGGTCCGGGATGCGCCCTTCATGGAGCGCGAGGCTCGCCTGCCCCGCCTTGACGGTCAAGGTAAGCCGGATATCCTCGGTCAGGAGCCCGTGGCAGCGGCACCAGCGCTTGAGGGCAATGCCGAGATCGGGCGCCGTCACAGCCGCCCGGCACAGCAGGCCGTGGCTTCCCCACGGCAGACGGCGCGAGAACCAGCCGAGCGCCTCGTCGTCGAGCTCGCGCATGGCGAAACCCGACAGCGCCTCGAACTGCTCGGCCGTGACGCGCGCCGCCGGATCCGCGAGAAGATGCGGCGCAATCCGTGCCTGCCGCAGGGCCGCTTCCGGCGACCGGCCACGGATGGCATAAGCCTCTGTTATTGCTATCACAAATGCAATCGGCGTGACTGCGGACAAGGTCTTTCCGGCGCTCCGTATCATGGCCGCATGATTGCGCGATGATGGCGTGATTTGCAACCATTGTGGCACCAATTGGCGGATGGAACGGTTTACTCTGAAACCCATGAGGTCAATGAGACGGCACAACGACAACAAGCGGGAGCGAGACCGATGACATTTTCAGGGCTGGGACTCGATTTCGATCTGGGCGAGGATGTCGACGCCCTGCGGGAAGCGGTTCAGGCGTTCGCGGCCAGGGAGATCGCGCCCATCGCCGCCGACGTGGACCGCGACAACGTCTTCCCCGCTCCCTTGTGGCGCAAGCTCGGGGAACTCGGCGTCCACGGCCTCACCGTCAGCGAGGAATACGGCGGCACCAATCTCGGCTATCTCGCCCATATCGTCGCCATGGAGGAGATCTCGCGCGCCTCGGGCTCCGTCGGCCTGTCCTACGGCGCGCACTCCAACCTGTGCGTGAACCAGATCCGCCGCAACGGCACCGAGGCGCAGAGGCGGCGATACCTGCCCAAGCTCGTCTCGGGCGAGCATGTCGGCGCGCTCGCCATGAGCGAGCCCGGCGCGGGATCGGACGTGGTCAGCATGAAGCTCAGGGCCGAAAGACAAGGCGACCGCTTCGTGCTCAACGGCTCGAAGATGTGGATCACCAACGGCGGCGACGCCGATACGCTCGTCATCTACGCCAAGACCGATCCGTCGGCGGGGCCGAAGGGCATCACGGCCTTCATCGTCGAGAAGGGTTTTCCGGGGTTTTCGGCCGGCGCCAAGCTCGACAAGCTCGGCATGCGCGGCTCGAACACCTATCCCCTGTTCTTCGACAATGTCGAGGTGCCGGAGGAGAACGTGCTTGGCGGCGTCGGCAACGGTGTCAGGGTGCTGATGTCGGGCCTCGATTACGAGCGGGCGGTGCTTTCCGGCGGGCCGCTCGGGCTGATGGCGGCCGCGATGGATGCGATCGTGCCCTATATCCACGAGCGCAGGCAGTTCGGCCAGAGCATCGGCGAATTCCAGCTCATGCAGGGCAAGATCGCCGACATCTACACCACTTGGCAGGCGACACGGGCCTATGTCTACGCGCTCGGCAAGGCGTGCGACCGGGGCGACCACGCCCGCACACTGCGCAAGGACGCGGCCGGGGCGATCCTCTATTCCGCGGAAAAGGCGACGTGGATCGCCGGCGAGGCCATCCAGACGCTGGGCGGCGTCGGCTACACCCGGGAATTCCCGGTCGAGCGCCTGTGGCGCGACGCCAAGCTCTACGAAATCGGCGCCGGCACGTCGGAGATCCGGCGCATGCTCATCGGGCGCGAGCTGTTCAACGAAACCGGAAACTGATCATGGCCGTCATCGACACCAGGATCAGCCCGCGCGCTGCCGATTTCCAGGCGAACGCGCAAGCCATGCAGGCGCTCGTCGTCGACCTGCGCCAGCGCCTCGCGCAGGTGGCGCAGGGCGGCGGCGAGGCGGCGCGCGCAAAACACGTGGCGCGCGGCAAGCTCCTGCCGCGCGAGCGGGTGGAGCTGCTGCTCGACCCCGGCACGCCGTTCCTCGAGATCGCGGCCATGGCGGCCTATGAGGTCTACAAGGAGAAGGACGGCAGCGATTCCGCCCCCGCGGCCGGCATCATCGCCGGCATCGGACGCATCGCGGGACGCGAGTGCGTCATCGTCTGCAACGACGCCACGGTGAAGGGCGGCACCTACTTTCCGCTCACCGTCAAGAAGCACCTCAGGGCGCAGGAGATCGCCCAGCAGAACCGGCTGCCCTGCGTCTATCTGGTGGACTCGGGCGGCGCCAACCTGCCCAACCAGGACGAGGTGTTCCCGGACCGCGACCATTTCGGCCGTATTTTTTATAACCAGGCCAACATGAGCGCCGAGGGCATTGGCCAGATCGCCGTCGTCATGGGCTCGTGCACCGCCGGCGGCGCCTATGTGCCGGCGATGAGCGACGAGACGATTATCGTCAAGAATCAGGGCACTATTTTTCTGGCCGGCCCTCCCCTGGTGAAGGCCGCGACCGGCGAGGTGGTGAGCGCCGAGGCGCTCGGCGGCGGCGACGTGCACACGCGCCTCTCCGGCGTCGCCGACCATCTCGCCAACGACGACACCCACGCGCTGGCGCTCGCGCGCCGGGCCGTCGCCAACCTGAACCTGTCCAAAAAAATCCCGCTCGACGTCGTCCCGGCCCGGCCGCCGAAATACGACCCGGCCGAGATCTACGGCATCATCCCGACCGACACGCGAAAACCCTTCGACGTGCGCGAGATCATCGCCCGCATCGTCGACGCTTCCGCGTTCGACGAGTTCAAGGCCCGCTTCGGCCCCACGCTGGTGACGGGCTTCGCGCATATCGAGGGCCTGCCGGTCGGCATCATCGCCAACAACGGCATCCTGTTCTCGGAGAGCGCGGCCAAGGGGGCGCATTTCGTCGAACTGTGCTGCCAGCGGCGCATTCCACTCGTCTTCCTGCAGAACATCACCGGCTTCATGGTCGGGCAGAAATACGAGAACGAGGGCATCGCCCGCCACGGCGCCAAGATGGTCACGGCAGTAGCCTGCGCCAACGTGCCGAAGTTCACCGTCATCATCGGCGGCTCGTTCGGCGCGGGCAATTACGGCATGTGCGGGCGCGCCTATTCGCCACGCTTCCTGTGGATGTGGCCCAACGCCCGCATCTCGGTGATGGGCGGCGAGCAGGCGGCCTCGGTGCTCGCCACCGTGCGCCGCGACGGCATCGAGGCGAGAGGCGACACCTGGAGCGCCGAGGAGGAAGCCGCGTTCCGCGAGCCCATCCGCCAGCAGTACGAGCACCAGGGCCACCCCTACTACACCACGGCGCGGCTGTGGGACGACGGCGTCATCGACCCCGCCGACACGCGGCGCGTGCTGGCGCTCGGCCTCTCGGCGAGCCTCAACGCGCCCATCCCCGAGCCGCGCTTCGGCGTGTTCCGCATGTGAGGCGCAGCCGAACGGATAATTTTCATATGAGGCGCAGCCGAACGAACAACCTTCGTGTGAGGCGACTATGAGCAACCTGCTGATCACCCGCGACGGCCCCGTCGCCACGGTGACGCTGAACCGCCCCGACGTGCGCAACGCCTTCGACGACGCGCTGATCGCATCGTTGACAGCGGCCTTCGCCGAACTCGGCAGCGACAAGAAAACCCGCGCCATCGTGCTCGCGGCCAGCGGCAAGGCGTTCTGCGCCGGCGCCGATCTCGCGTGGATGCGGCGCATGGCGGACTACACCCATGCGGAGAACCTCAAGGACGCGACCGCGCTCGCCACCATGCTGCGCACCATCCACGAGACGGCAAAGCCCGTCATCGCCCGGGTGCAGGGCGACGCGTTCGCGGGCGGCATGGGGCTCGTCGCCGCCTGTGACATCGCGATTGCGGCCGACACCGCCCGCTTCTGCCTCAGCGAGGTGAAGCTCGGCCTGATCCCGGCCACCATCGCGCCCTATGTCATCGCGGCCATGGGCCAGCGCGCGGCGCAGCGCTACTTCCTGACGGCGGAAGTCTTCTCCGCGCAGGCTGCCGCTGCCACGGGCCTCGTGCACGATGTCGTGCATGCGGACGCACTGGACGCGACGGTGGAGCACTTTCTGAAAAACATCCTCGCCGCCTCGCCCGCCGCGCTCGGGGAAGCCAAGCGCCTGCTGCGGGAAGTGGGCGGGCGCGCCATCGACGACGCGCTCGTCACGGATACCGCAAGGCGCATCGCCGATATCCGCGCCTCCGCGCAGGGCCGCGAGGGCGTGCAATCCTTCCTCAACAAGACAAGGCCGTCCTGGTTGGCGGCGGAACAATAAGCGGGGGAACCATGACGCAGCCGGCCATCCGGAAAATCCTCATCGCCAACCGCGGCGAGATCGCCTGCCGGGTGGCGGCGACGGCGCGGCGTCTGGCGATCCGCACCGTCGCCGTCCATTCGGATGTCGACGCTGGAGCGAAGTTCGTCGCTGCCTGCGACGAGGCGGTGTCGCTCGGCGGCGCCGCGCCGAAGGACAGCTACCTGCGCTGGGAGAAGATCATCGCCGCCGCCAGGGCGACGGGCGCGGAGGCGATCCATCCCGGCTACGGCTTCCTGAGCGAGAACGCCGACTTCGCCAGGGCGTGCACGCAGGCGGGACTCGTGTTTATCGGCCCGCCGGCCGAAGCCATCGAGGCCATGGGGCTGAAGGCGGAATCGAAGCGCCTCATGGAAAAGGCGGGCGTGCCGCTGGTGCCGGGCTATCACGGCGCTGATCAGGAGTTCGATCTGCTCGCGGCGGAAGCGGAGCGCATCGGCTATCCGCTGATGATCAAGGCGAGCGCCGGCGGCGGCGGCAAGGGCATGCGCATCGTCCACGCCCAGGAGACCTTCGCCGAGAACCTCGCCTCCTGCCAGCGCGAGGCGGTGGCGAGCTTCGGCAGCGCCGCAGTGCTCATCGAGCGCTATGTGGAGCGCCCGCGCCATATCGAGATCCAGATCTTCGGCGATACCTACGGCAACTACGTCTACCTCTTCGAGCGCGACTGTTCTGTGCAGCGCCGCCATCAGAAGGTGCTGGAGGAAGCGCCGGCGCCGGGCCTCAGTGCCGCGCGCCGGCGGGAAATGGGCGAAGCCGCCATCGCGGCGGCCCGCGCGGTGGGCTATGTCGGCGCCGGCACGGTCGAGTTCATCGCCGAGCCCACCCACGACGGCGACCTCGACTTCTACTTCATGGAGATGAACACCCGCCTGCAGGTGGAGCATCCGGTGACGGAAGCCATCACCGGGCTCGATCTCGTGGAATGGCAGATAAGGGTCGTGGGCGGCGAACCGCTGCCGCTGGCGCAGGACGACCTCGCCATCGACGGCCACGCCATCGAGGCGCGTATCTGTGCCGAGAACCCGGACAACGACTTCCTGCCCGCAACCGGCCATCTCGACGTCTTCCGCTTGCCCGATCACACGGCCTTCGGAATCAACCCCAACGGCGTGCGCATCGATTCCGGCGTGCGCGAGGGCGACGATGTCTCGCCGTTCTACGACCCGATGATCGCCAAGCTGATCGTGCACGGGCCGACCCGCGAGGAGGCGCTGGCGCGGCTCGACGCGGCATTGGCCGGCACGCATATCGTCGGCGTCGCGACCAACGTCGCCTTTCTGCGGCGCACCGCCGCGAGCCGCTCCTTCGCCACCGCCGATCTCGACACGGCGCTGATCGTGCGCGAGCGCGACGCGCTCTTCGGCGGCGAGGGACTGCCGTTCGCGGTGACGGCGGCCGCCGTCGTCGCCCATGTCCTGCGGGAGGAGCGCGCGCTCGCGGACAGCGATCCCGATCCCTGGTCGCGGCGCGACGGCTGGCGCATTGGCGGGCCGGTGACACGCCGACTGGTGCTCGAACACGGCGAGGCGCGCGAGACGGTAGCGTTCACGGCGCTCGACGCCACGCATGTCCGGCTGGAGGTCGCTGGCGTGACGCACGCCCTCAGCCTCGACGAAACGGCAGCAATCACCATCGACGGCCGGCGGCTGCCCGTCACCACCTACCGCACCGGCGAGATCTTTTCGGTATTCGCGAGCGACGGCAGCGCCACCGCCCATCTCGTCGATCCGCTGGCGCACGCGGGTGAATCCGAGGCCGAGGCCGGACGCCTCACCGCGCCGATGCCGGGCAAGGTCGTGGCCTTCCTCGTCGCGGCGGGCGAGGAGGTCGCCAGGGGTCAGCCGCTCGCCGTGATGGAGGCCATGAAGATGGAGCACACCATCAAGGCCCCCATCGACGGCACCGTGTCGGAACTGCTCTACGGCGTCGGCGACCAGCTCGCCGAGGGCGCCGAGCTGCTGCGTCTCGAACCGTTGCGGAAGGCGGGGTGAACCATGAGCGCGTTGCCATCGAAGGCCAGGATCGTCGAGGTCGGCCCGCGCGACGGGCTGCAGAACGAAAAGAGCTTCGTCGCTACCGCCGTCAAGGTCGAACTCATCGACCGTCTGCAGGCGGCGGGTGTGAAGCATATCGAGACGACGAGCTTCGTCAGCCCGAAATGGGTGCCGCAGATGGCGGATGCCGCCGCCGTCATGGCCGGCATCGCGCGCCACGCGGACGTCACCTATTCGGTGCTGGTGCCCAACATCAAAGGGTACGAGGCCGCGCTGCCGACGATCCCCGGCGAGATCGAGGTATTCGGCTCGGCGAGCGAGGCCTTCAGCCAGAAGAACATCAACTGCTCCATTGCCGAGAGCATCGAACGCTTCGCGCCCGTCGTGGCGGCGGCGCGGCAGGCGGGCATCCACGTGCGCGGCGCCATCTCCTGTGCGCTGGGCTGCCCCTATGAGGGCGAGATCGCGCCCGACAAGGTCGCCTACGTCGCGCGCCTCATGCAGGACATCGGCGTCCAGCACGCCGCGGTCGCCGACACCATCGGCGTCGGCACGCCGCGCAAGGCGCAGGCGGCCCTGGAGGCGGCCTTGTCGGTCTATGACATCGCCGATGTGTCGGGCCATTTCCACGACACCTACGGGCAGGCGCTCGCCAACATCTATGCGGCGCTCGAACTCGGCATCCGCCAGTTCGACGCCTCGGTGGCGGGGCTCGGCGGCTGCCCCTACGCCAAGGGCGCGACCGGCAACGTGGCGACGGAGGACGTCGTCTACCTGCTCCGCGGGCTCGACATCGAAACCGGCATCGACCTCGACGCGCTCGTCGACGCGGGCGCGTTCATCTCGCAGACGATCGGCCGGCGCAACGGATCGAACGTCGCCAACGCGGTTCTGGCCAAAAGAGCCGGCTGATCACTTGATGAGCGCGATCTTTAGAAGAACGGGCTGATCATTTGATCAGCCCTATGGCCTCGCGGAAGGCCGGGTGGTCGGCGTTCTCCAGCCATTCGAAAATCACCATCTCGCTGGTCACGATTTCGATACCGTGATGCGCCAGCCGCCGCAGGGCGATCTCCTTGTTGAAGGGATCGCGCGAGGCGACGGCATCCGCCACCACCACGGGTCCGAACCCTTCCCGCCGCAGGCCGAGGGCGGTTTGCAGCACGCAGACATGCGATTCCCAGCCCGTCACCACCACCTGCTCGCGCTCCTGGTCGAGGGCTTGCGGCAGGTCCGGCTCGCCGGCCGCGTTGAACGTGCGCTTGGCGATCACCTGCCCCGCGAGCGGCAGCAGTTCCGGAGTGGTGGCGCCGAGCTTTTCGGGAATCTGCTCCGTGGCGATGACCGGCACGCCGACGAGCCCGGCCGCCAGTGCCAGACGCCCGGCGGTATCGATGGAGCGCTGCGCCCCGTCGATGACCGGGGCGAGGCGATGCTGAAAATCGACCAGCAGCAGAGTCGAACGTTGCGCGGCCAGCATGTGTTTTTCTCCCGTCTACGATCCGGTGTCTTTCGGAGACTAAAGCAATTCCAGCAAAAGTGGGAACCGGTTTTGCTGGAATTGCGTAAAAGCAAAGAGATAGAGCATCTCTCCGTTGCAACGGAAAGGAGAAATGCTCTATAGCATCAAGCCGAAAAGTGTGCGCACTTTTCGGAAAACTTGGTGCGCAAACAAATGGATAGAGCGGCGGAACGAGTCAGTTTGAATGCCGCCGCTCTAGAAACCGATGAACAGAATGTCGAGCGATCGCTTGAGCGCATCCTGGAACGCAGAGAGCGTGCCGACCCGCTGGGGCAACTCGCGCAGCGGAATGGCCACAAGCTCCGGCATCAACACGACGAATTCAACGCCGTCGATGGCGACGACCGGCGTGAGGCCATTGACCACCGACGCCTCCGCCCGTGGCACGAGCGGCGCGACGACGCGCGTCGCCAGCCCCTCCAGCAGATCGGCCTGGACATCGACCACGTAGCGCTGCTGGCGGCCGACGCCGGCATAAACATCGAACTGGGCCATCAGAGATGCCGGTACTCGTCCAGCAGCAGTCCCTCGCGCTCGACGCGCTCATTGTATGCGTCGATGGCTGCGCGGTTTTCCTCCAGCCAGCGCGCGCGCCGCGCCTGCGCGACAGAATGGGCCAGGCCGCTCTCGCATGCCTGCGACACGTTGACCTGCAAGGCCTTCGCCTCGGCCACGAGATCGACGGGCAACGTGACATTGGTCGCGCGGCGTATCTTCGATACGCGGGTCGAAACGGGCATGACAACACTCCGGATAAACTGATGCGCATAGCATATGCGCATCCAGAGCCACGGTAAAGTCCCGGACATTGAACCATTGGAGGACTTGAGCAAAAACGCGCGCGGGAGGATACTGCCGTCAACGATATAGGCATAATATGGCAATCGGTTGATGCACTGTAGGTGTGCGGCCGACAGGGGATGAAACGCCGAAGTCCGGGCAAGCAATCGGAAACACCTTTGATCACAGCGGAATATCTTTCCACCATCGCGCCCTGGTCGCATGAGCTGACCGCCGCGGAGCGGGAGCGGGCGGCGCGTGGCACCGTGGAGAAATGCTTCTCCAAGGGCGATTATATCTGCCATCAGGGCGACCGCATGAACTACTGGTGCGGGGTGGCGAGGGGCATCATCAAGGTGGGCACCATTTCGACGCACGGCAAGGCGGTCACCTTCACCGGCGTGCCGACATCCGGCTGGGTCGGCGAGGGTTCGGTGCTGAAAGACGAGATCCGCCAATATGATATCGTGGCGCTGCGCGATTCGCGCGTGGCGCTGATGCAGAAGGCGACGTTTCACTGGCTGTTCGAGAACTCGGTAGGCTTCAACCGTTTTCTGGTGCGCCAGCTCAACGAGCGGTTGGGGCAATTCATTGCCACCGTCGGCAGCGACCGCATGTTCGACGCCCGTCCGCGCGTCGCGCGGGCGCTGGGGTGGCTGTTCAACCCGGTTCTCTACCCCGGCGTGGGGAACTTCCTCGATATCAGCCAAGAGGAACTCGCGCTGCTGTGCGGCTTGTCGCGGCAGGTCGCCAACAAGGCCCTGAAGGAACTGGAGGAGGAAGGGCTCGTCACCGTGGACCGCGCCGGCGTGAGTGTCCGCGACCTCAACGGCCTTGCGACCTACGGCGCCTGAAAGGCGGCACGATCACCGGCAGACGACGCCTTGTTGACAAGGAAAGCGCCGCGTTTAACGCGACTATTTCGATCAAGACACAAAAATACAATGATACCTTGAAACACCCCGTTCTGTCTGTCAAGCGGACGGTTGCAAAAAAAACTATATCGGGCAAATTCTCCCTATAACAACGAGGGTGCGGCCCCCTCCAACACCGCGTCCCGTGGAAACGTCATCGAGCCTTTTCAAGGCTTTACAGAAGGGTTGATCGTCATGACGACGAGTGCTTCCGCACGTCTTGACACCTTTCCGAAGCTCCTTGCACACAATGCAGCCGTGCGTGGGACGCGGCCCGCCATCCGCCACAAGGATTATGGCATCTGGCAGACATGGACGTGGGCCGAGAGTTGCGAGATCGTGCGCGCCTACGCCGCGGGGCTTTCGGGCATCGGCGTGCGGCGCGGCGACGCGGTGGCCATCGTCGGCACCAACCGGCCCAAGCTCTACTGGTCGGTGATGGCGGCGCAGGTGCTCGGCGCCATCCCGGTGCCGGTCTATGCCGACGCGGTCGCGGACGAACTCGCCTATGTGCTCGCCAATGCCGAAGTGAAATACGCGGCGGTGCAGGATCAGGAGCAGGTCGACAAGCTGCTCTCCGTCTCGGACCGCCTGCCCAACCTAGTGCACCTCTTCTACGACGAGCCGCGCGGCCTGCGCGACTACGACCACGAGAAGCTGCATGCCATCGACGAGATCATCGCGATGGGCCGCGACGCGCTGAGGGAAAACGCCGTGCGCGAGCGTATCGACGCCAGCATCGAGGAGGGCACGGGCGGGGATGTCTCGATCATCCTCTACACCTCCGGCACGACGGGGCGTTCCAAGGGCGTGGTGCTGACGGCGAAGGGCTGCATCGACGCCGCCACCGACACCGTGACGTTCGACAAGCTCACCGACCGCGACGAGGTGCTCGCCTATCTGCCGCTCGCCTGGGTCGGCGACCATTATCTCAACTACGCGCAAGGGCTCGTCGCGGGCTTCTGCATGGCCTGCCCGGAATCACCCGAGACCGCCGAGCACGACCTGCGCGAGATCGGCCCCACCTTCTATTTCGCGCCGCCGCGCGTGTTCGAGGCGCTGCTGACGCGGGTCATGATCCGCATGGAGGATGCCGGGTCGATGAAGCGCAAGCTTTTCCAGTACTTCATCGGGGTGGCGAAGAAATACGGCGAGAAGCTGCTGAACGGCGAAGCCGTGCCGCTTCCCGGGCGGCTGCTCTACGGGCTCGGCGAGATCCTGATCTACGGCCCGCTCAAGAACGTGCTCGGCTTCAGCCGCATCCGCACCGCCTACACGGCGGGCGAGGCGATCGGGCCGGACCTGTTCTCCTTCTACCGGTCGCTGGGATTGAACCTGAAGCAGCTCTACGGCCAGACCGAGGCCTTCCTCTACGTCACCGCCCAGCCCGACGGCCAGATCCGCGCCGATACCGTCGGCCCGCCGACGCCCAATGTCGAGATCCGCATCGCCGACAACGGCGAGGTGCAGTTCCGCTCGCCCGGCCAGTTCCGCGAATACTACAGGGACGCGGAGAAGACCGCCGAGACGCTGACCGAGGACGGCTTCGTCAAGACCGGCGACGCCGGATTCTTCGAGCCGGACGGCCACCTCAAGATCATCGACCGCGCCAAGGACGTCGGCAAGCTCGCGGACGGCTCGCTTTTCCCGCCGAAATACATCGAGAACAAGCTGAAGTTCTTCCACAACATCAAGGAAGCGGTGGCCTTCGGCGACGGGCGCGGCTACGTCACCTGCTTCCTGAACATCGACCTCACCGCGGTGGGGAACTGGGCGGAACGCAACAACGTCTCCTACGCGTCCTATCAGGAGCTCGCCGGCCATCCGCGCGTCTACGAGATGCTGCAGAAGAACGTCGAGGACGTGAACCGGGCACTCGCCCGGGAGCCGCTGATGGCGGGCGCCCAGGTGCGCCGCTTCCTCATCCTACACAAGGAACTCGACGCCGACGACGGCGAGCTCACCCGCACGCAGAAGGTGCGCCGCTCCTTCATCGCCGAGCGCTACCAGCCGCTGATCGACGCGCTCTATTCCGGCAAGACGGAAGAGGACATCACCACCGAAGTGACCTTCGAGGACGGCCGCAAGGGCTCTATCTCCGCCCGCGTCAAGATCCGCGACGTGGCGGTGCTCCCGGTCCCGGCGACGAGCGCCCGCAAGGCGGCGTAAGGGGGCAACAATGAGAATAGTGGATATCACGGGAGCGCCGCACATGGGCAGCACAGGCGGAGCAGCGGGCGCTCTGCACAAGGGTGACGTCCTGCTCAACGTCGAAAACGTCTCGCTGCGCTTCGGCGGCGTCAAGGCGATCACCGACGTGTCGTTCGACATCCGGAAGGGCGAGATCCGCGCCATCATCGGGCCGAACGGCGCGGGCAAGACGTCGATGCTCAACGTCATCAACGGCTTCTACAACCCGCAGGAAGGGCGCATCACCTTCAAGGGCGAGACGCGCGCGCGCATGCGCCCCTCCGTCGCAGCCGCCCAGGGCATCGCCCGCACATTCCAGAACGTGGCGCTGTTCAAGGGCATGTCGACGCTCGACAACATCATGACCGGGCGCACGCTCAAGATGCACCGCGGCTTCTTCTGGCAGGTGCTGCGCCACGGCCCGGCCTTCCGCGAGGAGATCGAGCACCGCAGGTTCGTGGAGGAGATCATCGACTTCCTCGAAATCGAGGCAATCCGCAAGACGCCGGTCGGGCGCCTGCCCTACGGCCTGCAGAAGCGCGTCGAGCTCGGCCGCGCGCTCGCCATGGAGCCGGAACTCCTGCTGCTCGACGAGCCCATGGCCGGCATGAACCTGGAGGAGAAGGAGGACATGTGCCGCTTCATCCTCGACGTCAACAACCAGTTCGGCACCACGATCGCCTTGATCGAGCATGATATCGGCGTGGTCATGGACCTGTCCGACCGCATCGTGGTGCTGGAATACGGCCGCAAGATCGCCGACGGCGTGCCGAACGACGTCAAGAACGACCAGACGGTCATCGACGCCTATCTCGGCGTTCCGCATTGAGGGGGAAGCGCCACCATGGACATCCTGTACAACATCTTCATCGACCCCTTCGCGCAGATGGCCGGCGCGCCCGATCTGCTCGTGCAGACGCTGTGGGAGGGGCTCGTCTCCGGCGTGCTCTATGCGCTGATCGCGCTCGGCTTCGTGCTGATCTTCAAGGCGTCGGGCGTGTTCAACTTCGCCCAGGGCATCATGGTGGTGTTCGCGGCCCTCACGCTGGTGGGCCTGTTCGAGATCGGCGTGCCGGCGCTTCTCGCCCTCGTGCTCACCGTCGCCGTCATGTACGGGCTTGCGGTCGGCGTGGAGCGGGTGATGCTGCGCCCGCTCGTCAACCAGCCGGACATCATCCTGTTCATGGCGACCTTCGGCCTGACCTATTTCCTCATCGGGCTCGGCGAACTCGTCTTCGGCGGCAACCCCAAGTCCATGATCACGCAGGAGCTGTTCCTGCCCTCGGGCTCGGTCGAGTTCGAGATGCTCGGCGGCTTCGTCTCGCTGCAGAAGCTCGATATCGCCGCGGCGCTCATCGCCTCGATCATGGTGGCGGGGCTCGCCGTCTTCTTCCAGAAGACCCGCATCGGTCGGGCACTTCGCGCAGTGGCCGACAGCCACAAGGCGGCGCTCTCGGTCGGCATCTCGCTCAACCAGATCTGGGTCATCGTGTGGTTCACGGCCGGCGTCGTGGCGCTGACCACGGGCATCATGTGGGGGGCGCGCTCGGACGTGTCGTTCGCGCTCCAGATTGTCGGCCTCAAGGCGCTGCCGGTGCTCATCCTCGGCGGGTTCACCTCGGTGCCGGGCGCCATCGTCGGCGGCCTCATCATCGGGGTCGGCGAGAAGCTCGGCGAGTTCTACTGGGGGCCGCTCGTCGGCGGCGGCATCGAGAGCTGGCTCGCCTATTTCATCGCGCTTGTCTTCCTGCTGTTCCGGCCGCAGGGCCTGTTCGGCGACAAGATCATCGAACGCATCTGAGGGAGACACACCCATGTTCTACCGTGAGGCCGGTCAGTTCAAGACCAACTACGCCGACGACATGGCGATCTTTCCGATCCTGCAGGACAAGATCGGCGTCGCCCTCATCGTCGCCGCCGCCTTCGTCGCGGTCCCGCTTCTCGGCGGCAGCTTCTTCCTCAACGCGGTGATGATCCCCTTCCTCGTCTTCGCGCTCGCCGCCATCGGGCTCAACCTGCTCACCGGCTACACCGGCCTGCTGTCGCTTGGCAACGCGGGCTTCATGGGGGTTGGCGCCTTCGCCTGCTACAAGCTCACCACCGCCTTTCCGGAGGTGAACATCATCGTCTGGCTCCTCGCCTCGGGGCTGTTCTCGGCCGGCGTGGGCGTGATCTTCGGCCTGCCGAGCCTGCGCATCAAGGGCTTCTACCTCGCGGTGACGACGCTCGCGGCGCAGTTCTTCCTGCAATGGTGCTTCGTGCGCATCCCGTGGCTGACGAACAACAACATCTCGGGCGCCATCGAGGTGCCGACCCGCACGCTGTTCGGCGTCGCCATCACCGGCCCGAACGCCGCGCCGGAAGTGCGCTATCTCGTCGTGCTGTCCATCGTCGCGCTGCTGACGCTCGTCGCCGCCCATCTGGTGCACGGCCGCATCGGCCGCATGTGGATGGCGGTGCGCGACATGGACATCGCCGCCGAGCTGATGGGCATCCGGCTGCTGCCGACGAAGCTGCTCGCCTTCGCGGTCTCGTCGTTCTACGCCGGCGTCGCCGGCGCGCTGATGGTGTTCCTCTACCTCGGCTCGGCCGAGCCCGAGGCCTTTTCCATCAACCTGTCGTTCCTGATCCTGTTCATGGTCATCATCGGGGGGCTCGGGAGCCTGATCGGCTCCTTCATGGGCGCGGCCTTCATCTACATCCTGCCGATCGTCCTGCGCTACCTGCCGGAGAGCCTCGGTTTCTCCGTCGGCGCCGCGACGGTCGAGCACCTCAACTACATGATCATCGGCGCGCTGATCATCGCCTTCCTGATCGTCGAGCCGCACGGCCTCGCCCGCCTGTGGCAGACGTTGAAGCAGAAACTGAGAACATGGCCGTTCCCCTACTGATCGAACGGCCTCCAGATCCTTGAGTTTGCGCAGCTTTGGCGACGAAAAGTGGTGCCCACTTTTCTGCACGCTGCGCCAGCGGGCGCCGCAAAGGCCCCCACTTTCACCGGGAGAGAAACATGTCCAAGAAGTATCAAATCCTTGCCATGACGGCGGCCATCGCCGCGACCTCGGCATTCGCCGCCGGGCCGGCGCGCGCCCAGGAAGAGATCTACGTGCCGCTGTTCACCTACCGCACGGGGCCGTTCTCGGGCTCCGGCATTCCGATCGCCAACGGCATGAACGATTATCTGCAGCTCCTCAACGAACGCGACGGCGGCATCGGCGGCGTCAAGCTGCGCATCGACGAATGCGAAACCGGCTACGACGCCAAGAAGGGCGTCGAGTGCTACGAGGCGGTCAAGAGCAAGAACCCCGTCATCGTCAACCCGTGGTCCACCGGCACCACGCTGTCGCTCATCCCGCGCGCCAGCGTCGATAAGGTGCCGGTCCTGTCCATGGCCTACGGCCTTTCCGCCTCGGCGGACGGCGAGAACTTCCCGTGGATCTTCAACCCGCCGAACACCTATTGGGACGGCATCTCCAGTATCCTGAGCCATATCGGCAGCCAGGAAGGCGGGCTCGACAACCTAAAGGGCAAGCGCATCGGCTACATCTATCTCGACGCCGGCTTCGGCAAGGAGCCGATCCCGTTGCTCGAATCGCTCTCGAAGGAAATCGGCTTCGACCTCAAGCTCTATCCGGTGCCGGCCGACAACATCCAGAACCAGTCCTCGCAATGGCTCAGCATCCGCCGCGACAAGCCGGACTATGTCGTGCTGTTCGGCTGGGGCGCGCTGAACCCCACCGCCGTCAAGGAAGCCATCAAGATCAACTACCCGCGCGACAAGTTCATCTCCATCTGGTGGCCGGGCGAGGATGACCTGCGTTCGGCCGGGCCGCAGGCCAAGGGCTTCAAGACCCTCAACTGGCACGCCGTGGGCGCCAACTTCCCGGCCCTCGACGACATCAGGAAGCACCTCGTCGACGCCGGCAAGAGCAAGACCGACGCCAACAAGCTCGGCGAGGTGCTCTACAACCGCGGCCTCTACAACTCGCTGCTGATCGCGGAGGCCATCGCCAACGCGCAGAAGATCACCGGCAAGAAGGTGGTCACGGGCGAGGACGTGCGCCGCGGCCTCGAGACGATCGACCTCACGCCCGAGCGCCTGAAGGAACTCGGCCTCGAAGGCTTCGCCGAGCCGCTCAAGCTCACCTGCAAGGACCACAACGGCCACAATGCGACGTTCCTGCAGGAGTGGGACGGCGAAAAGTGGGTGCGCGTCACCGACCTGATCGAGCCGCTGCACGAGCGCGTCAGGCCGCTGCTGGAGGCCGCCTCCAGGGAATATGCGGAAAAGAACTCCGGCTGGCCCAAGCGCACCGAAGTCTGCGACGCGCCCGCATAACCTCTCGTTCGGACAAGATCCCTCTCCCGTAACGGGAGAGGGATGGAGGGTTTCTCAATGAGCCTCAATCCCGTCAATAGCGCGGCGCCGGCGCCCGCATCCGACATCATCCTGTCGGTCAACAACATCGAGGTGATCTACGATCACGTCATCCTGGTGCTCAAGGGCGTGTCGCTCACCGTGCCCAGGAGCGGCATCGTGGCGGTGCTCGGCGCCAACGGTGCTGGCAAGACCACCACGCTCAAGGCCATCTCCAACCTGCTGCACGCCGAACGCGGCGAAGTCACCAAGGGCAGCATCACGTTCAAGGGCGAGCGCATCGACCGCCTGTCACCCAACGAGCTGGTGCGGCGCGGCTGCATCCAGGTGATGGAGGGCCGCCATTGCTTCGGGCATCTGTCCATCGAGGAGAACCTGCTCACCGGCGCCTTCACCCGCCGCGACGGCTGGGCCGCCGTCAAGCGTGACATGGACAAGGTCTACGACTACTTCCCGCGTCTGCGCCAGCGCAAGAATTCGCAGGCCGGCTACACCTCGGGCGGCGAGCAGCAGATGTGCGCCATCGGCCGCGCCATGATGTCGAAGCCGTCGATGATCCTGCTCGACGAGCCCTCCATGGGCCTGGCGCCGCAGGTGGTGGAGGAAATCTTCGAGATCGTGCGCGAGTTGAACACCAAGGAAGGCGTGTCCTTCCTGCTCGCCGAGCAGAACACCAACATCGCGCTGCGCTACGCCACCTACGGCTACATCATGGAGACCGGCCGCATCGTCATGGACGGCGAGGCGAAGGCGCTGCGCGAGAACGAGGACGTGAAGGAATTCTATCTCGGCGTCGGCGGCGGCGACCGGAAGTCGTTCCGCGAAGTCAAGAGTTACAAGCGCCGGAAGCGCTGGCTCAGCTGAGAAAGCGCCCGTCAGCGCTACTCCGGCGGGCATCTGGCGCGTCCCTGCGCTTCCGGTGCTCATGGACAGAAGTCCACTCCGCTCTGGTTCTCGGGACACCGCACCATCTGCCTCACCGGAGCGCACTGCCGGATACTTTCCGGCTCCATTCGGATACCCCACGTTTGAGAATTTCGGAGACACGGCATGACCGCCTTCAATCACCAGATCGAGACCCGCGATCCCGCGGAGCGGGAAGCCGATCTGTTCGCCAACCTGCCCGCCGTGCTCGACGCGGCGCGGGAATTGCCCGCATGGGCCGAACGGCTTGCCGGCATCGATTCCGCCGCCGTCAGGGACCGGGCGGCGCTCGCGCGACTGCCGGTGCTGCGCAAGTCGGACCTGCCGTCGCTGCACGCGGCGAACCTGCCCTTCGGCGGGCTGCTGGCGCCGCCCTCGCCCATCTACTCGCGCCTCTTCGCCTCGCCGGGGCCGATCTTCGAGCCCGAGGTCAACGGCCGCGACGCGTGGCGTTCGGCGCGCGCCCTCCATGCCGCGGGTTTTCGCGCCGGCGAGATCCTGCTCAACACCTTCTCCTATCATCTGACGCCCGGCGGCTTCATCTTCGACTCGGGCGCCAACGCCCTCGATTGCCCGGTGATCCCCGCCGGCCCCGGCAACACGGAAGCACAGCTCCAGATCATCGAGGCCTATCGGCCCGCCGGCTACACCGGCACGCCGGACTTTCTGAAAATCCTGCTCGACGCCGTCCGCGAGAGGGGCGCCGACGCCTCCTCGCTCCGCAAGGCGGTGGTGTCGGGCGCGGCCTTCCCGCCCTCGCTGCAGAAGGAGATCTCGGCGCGCGGCGTCGAGGCCTATCAGGCCTACGCCACGGCGGAGCTCGGCGTCGTCGCCTATGAAACACCCGCCCGCGAGGGGCTCGTGGTCAACGAGGGGCTGATCGTCGAGATCGTGCGCCCCGGCACCGGCGATCCGGTCGCGGACGGCGAGATCGGCGAGGTGGTGGTGACGGCGCTCGATCCGCTGCACCCGATCATCCGCCTCGCGCTCGGCGATCTCTCCGCCATCCTGCCGGGCATCAGCCCCTGCGGGCGCACCAACCAGCGCATCCGGGGCTGGCTGGGGCGCGCCGACCAGACGACCAAGGTCAAGGGCATGTTCGTGCGGCCCGAACAGGTCGCCGAAATCGGCCGCGCTCACCCCGAACTCGGCAGGCTGCGCCTCGTCGTCACCCGCATGGACGAAGCCGACCACATGACGCTGCGCGCCGAGACGCCAATCACCAATCCCGCCGAGGCCAAGGCGCTGATCGGCACGCTGACGGCGACGCTGCAGAACGTCACCAAGGTGCGCGGCACGGTCGAGATCGTCGCGCCGGGCGAACTGCCGAACGACGGCAAGGTGATCGCCGACGAACGCGACTACACCTGACGCCATCGGCCCCCGGGGTCCTCGACCGCATTCCGATGCGGTAGGCTCGTCGGGATTCAGCATGAGAAAAGCCGGCGAACCTTTTCGGACGAAAAAGGTTCGCCGGCATATTTCTGCCGTTCAGATGGCGCCCGCCTCGCGCAGCGCCGCGATGCGGGCGGTGTCGAGCCCCCAGCCGGCGAGAACGGCGGCGGCGTCTTCCGCCGGGGCCTCGGGCGGCCCGGCGATCTCTCCGGGCGTGCGGCTGAAACGCGGCGCGGGGGCGGGCTGCGTCACCCCCGCCACTTCCACGAACGTGCCGCGCGCGCGGTAGTGCGGATGGTCCGCGGCCTCCTCCCAGTCGAGCACCGGGGTCACGCAGCAGTCCGTGCCGTCGTAGATCGCGGCCCATTCGTCGCGCGTCTTCTCGCCGATGCGGGCGGCGATCTTTTCACGATAGACGGGCCACAGCGCCTCGTTGTGCTGGTCGGCGAAATCGTCGAACGGCAGTCCCGCCCGCTCCAGGAAGGCGCGGTAGAACTGCGGCTCCATGGCACCGACGGCGAGCCATCGGCCGTCGGCGCATCGATAGACGCCGTAATAATGCGCGCCGCCGTCGAGCAGGTTGGCGCCGCGTCCGCCGCTCCAGGAACCCGCCTTCTGCATGCCGATGAGCATGGCCGACAACACGGCCGCGCCGTCGACCATGGCGGCGTCCACCACCTGCCCCTTGCCCGACCGGCCGGCTTCCAGCAGGGCGCAGACCACGCCGAAGGCGAGGAACATGCCGCCGCCGCCGAAATCGGCCACGAGGTTGAGCGGCACGACCGGCCCGCCGGCCTCGGTGCCGATAGCATTAAGCGCGCCCGACAGCGCCGTGTAGTTGATGTCGTGGCCCGCCGTCTTCGCCAGCGGCCCGGTTTGCCCCCAACCGGTCATGCGGCCGTAGACGAGGCGCGGATTGCGCGCGAGCGCGGTCTCCGGCCCCAGCCCGAGACGCTCCATCACGCCCGGCCGGAACCCCTCGATGAGCGCATCCGCCTCGCCGATGATATCGAGCAGCGCGCGCCGGCCCGCGTCCGACTTGGCGTCGATGGCGATCGAAGGGCGACCGCGCGCCAGCAGGTCGTAAGGCCCGTTCATGAGCGGCAGCAGGGGCCTGGCGTTCTTCGGATGCACACGGATCATCCGCGCACCCATGTCGGCGAGCATCATCGCCGCGAACGGCCCCGGTCCGACGCCGGCCATCTCGACGATCCTCACCCCGGCGAGAGGCCCGCTCATGTCCTTCCCCCCCTCACAGATCGCGCGCGATCACGAGACGCTGCACGTCGCTGGTGCCCTCGTAAATCTGGCAGACGCGCACGTCACGATAAATACGCTCGACCGGGAAGTCGGCCAGATAGCCGTAGCCGCCGTGGATCTGGATGGCGTCCGAGCATACCTGTTCCGCCATCTCGGAAGCGAAGAGCTTGGCCATGCTCGCCTGCTGGAGGCAGGGCAGCCCCGCTTCCTTCAGCGCCGCCGCCGAGAGCACCAGCTCGCGCGCCGCCGCGATCCTCGTCGCCATGTCGGAGAGCCGGAAGGCGACCGCCTGATGCTCGATGATCGGCTTGCCGAAGGCGATACGCTCGCGCGCATAGTCGCGCGCCGCCTCGAAGGCGGCCCGCGCCATGCCGACCGCCTGCGCCGCGATGCCGATGCGCCCGCCCTCCAGATTGGAGAGCGCGATGGCGTAGCCCTGCCCCTCCTCCCCCAGAAGCAAGCTTTCATGGATGCGCATGTCGTTGAAGGCGAGCTGGCAGGTGTCGGACAGATGCTGGCCGAGCTTCAGCTCCACCCGCACCACCTCGTAGCCGGGGGTGTCGGTGGGGACGATGAAGGCGCTGATGCCCTTCTTGCCCGCCTCCGGGTTCGTCACCGCGAAGACGATGATCGTCTTGCCGTTCTTGCCCGAGGTGATGAACTGCTTGGAGCCGTTGATCACGTAGTGATCGCCGTCCCTCACCGCGCGCGTCCTGAGCGCGCTCGCGTCCGATCCCGCCTGCGGCTCGGTCAGCGCGAAGCCGCCGATCGCCTCGCCCGAGGCGAGCGCGGGCAGGAAGCGGCTCTTCTGTTCCTCGGTGCCGTAGCGGTAGATCGGCATGCAGCCTACCGAGGTGTGCACGCTCATGATGGTCGAGATCGGCCCGCAGCCGGCGGCGATTTCCTCGACCGCCAGCGTATAGGCCACCTGCCCGGTGTCGGAGCCGCCGTATTCCTCCGGCAGCAGCATGCCGAGAAACCCGAGTTCCCCGAGTTCCCGGACGGCCTCGTGCGGAAATTCGTGCTTGCGGTCCCATTCCTCCGCGAACGGTTTCAGCCGCTCCTGCGCGAACTGGCGGGCGGCTTCCTGAATGGCGGCCTGATCTTCCGTCAGGATCATGGTGTCCTCCCCTGTTATGGCCCGGCCGTCAGTTCAGCCGCTCGACAGCGATGGCCGTCGCCTCGCCGCCGCCGATGCACAGCGAAGCGACGCCGCGCTTGAGGCCGTGGGTCTTCAAGGCCGCGAGCAGGGTCACGATCACCCGTGCGCCGGACGCGCCGATGGGGTGGCCGAGCGCACACGCGCCGCCGTTGACGTTGACCGTCGTGGGATCGAGGCCGAGATCGTGGATCGCCGCCATGGTGACGACCGCGAACGCCTCGTTGATCTCGAAGAGATCGACGTCGCCCTTCGTCCAGCCGGTGCGCTCGAAGAGTTTCTGGATCGCGCCGATGGGCGCGGTGGTGAACAGGTTGGGCGCCTGGGCGTGGGTGCTGTGGCCGCGGATGGCGGCGATGGGCGTGAGCTCCCGCTTCTCGGCTTCCGACAGCCTGAGCAGCACCAGCGCCGCCGCCCCGTCCGAGATCGAGGAGGAGTTGGCCGCCGTCACCGTGCCGCCCTCGCGGAAGGCGGGCCTGAGCGTCGGGATCTTGTCGAATTTTGCCTTCGGCGGCTGCTCGTCATCGGCCACGATGCGCTCGGCCTTGCCGGCCTTGACCGTGACGGGCACGATCTCGTCGCGGAACAGACCGCCCGTGATGGCTTTCTGCGCCTTGGTAAGCGACTGAATCGCGAAGTCGTCCTGCGCCTCGCGGGTGAACTGGTAGGCCTCGGCGCAATCCTCGGCGAAGGTGCCCATCAGGCGGCCCTTGTCGTAGGCGTCTTCGAGACCGTCGAGGAACATGTGGTCCGACACCTTGCCGTGGCCCATGCGGTAGCCGGAACGGGCGCGGTCGAGCAGATAGGGGGCATTGGTCATGCTCTCCATGCCACCGGCGACCGCGATCGTGGCGCTGCCCGCCTGCAGCAGGTCGTGGGCGAACATCGCCGCCTTCATGCCCGAGCCGCACATCTTGTTGACGGTGGTCGCGCCCGTGGACAGCGGCAGGCCGGCGCCGAGCGTCGCCTGGCGGGCGGGCGCCTGCCCCTGCCCCGCCGGCAGCACGCAGCCGAACACGACTTCCTCGACGGCCTCTCCGTCGACACCGGCGCGGGCGAGCGCCGCGCGGATGGCCGCGGAGCCAAGCTCGGCGGCGGTGACATCCTTGAAATCGCCCTGGAAGCCGCCCATGGGCGTGCGGGCGTAGCCTGCGATGACGATCGGATCATGCGTGGTCATGGTGGTCCCTCTCCCGGTTGCTTATTTCGCCGCCATCCGCAGCGCGCCGTCGAGGCGGATGACCTCGCCGTTCAGATAACCGTTCTCGATGATGTGCTGCACGAGCCCGGCGAACTCGGCCGGATGGCCGAGGCGGGGCGGGAACGGCACGGTCGCGCCGAGCGACGCGCGCACCTCCTCGGTCATGGCGGCCATCATCGGCGTCTCGAAGATGCCGGGCGCGATGGTCACGACGCGGATGCCGAAACGCGCCAGTTCCCGCGCCACCGGCAGGGTGAGGCCGGCGACGCCGGCTTTCGAGGCCGAATAGGCCGCCTGACCGATCTGGCCGTCGAAGGCGGCCACAGAAGCGGTATTGACGATCACGCCGCGCTCCCCGTCCTCGCCAGGCTCGTTGCGGGACATGACGTCCGCCGCGAGCCGCAGCACGTTGAACGTGCCGATCAGGTTGATGGCGATGACGCGGGAAAACAGCTCCAGCGAATGCGGCCCCTGCCGGCCGACGACCCGCTCGCCGGGCGCGACGCCGGCGCAGTTCACGAGGCCGTCGAGGTGGCCGAAAGCGTCGAGCGCAAGCTGCACCGCCGCCTCGGCCTGGCCGGCGTCGGTGACGTCGGTGGCGACGAAACGGGCGCCCGCTCCCAGTTCCCGCGCCTTCGCCTCGCCGGCCTCGCGGCCGATGTCGGCGAGCACCACCCTGGCGCCCCGTGCGACGAGATGGCCGGCCACTGCCGCGCCGAGCCCCGATGCGCCGCCGGTAATCAGGAAGACCCTATCCGCAACCTGCATGCATCCCTCCCGCTATTGCTGCTGCTGTGCCTGCTGCTGTGCCTGCTCCCTGGCCCTGGCGATCTCCTGATTGCGCAGGATGAAGCGCTGCAGCTTGCCGCTCGGCGTCTTGGGCAGGGCGTTGACGAATTCGATCTCGCGCGGATAGGCGTGGGCGGACAGGCGCTTGCGCACGTACTGGCGCAGTTCCTCCGCCAGCTCCTCGGAGGGCTCCACCTTGTCGGAGAGCACGACGAAGGCCTTGACGATCTCCGTGCGCTCGGGATCGGGCTTGCCGACGACCGCCGTCTCCACCACCGCCGGATGCTCGATGAGCGCGCTCTCGACGTCGAACGGGCCGATGCGGTAGCCAGACGAGGTGATGACGTCGTCGGAACGGCCGACAAAGGCCACGCTGCCGTCTTCCGCCTGCTCCATGACGTCGCCGGTCAGGTAGTAGCCGCCCACGATAGCAGGCGTCGGCTGGTTGAGGTAGCCGGTGAACCACAGGAGCGGCGAGCGCGCGATATCGACCGCCAGCACGCCCGGCGTATGCGGCGGCAGCTCCTTCAGGTTTTCGTCGACGATGGCCACGCGGTAGCCCGGCAGCGGCACGCCGGCCGACCCCTGATGCACCGTGTGCTTGAGGCGATGGTGGTTGCACACCACCATGCCGAGTTCCGTCTGGCCGTAATGGTCGTAAATCGGCGCGTCGAGATGTTCGGCGAACCAGCGGATCACCTCCGGGTTGAGCGGCTCACCGGCGCTGCTGACCCGCCGCAACAGGCCCTTGACCACGGCCGCCTCCTCGGGACCGGCGGCGATCAGCAGCCGGTAGGCGGTGGGCGAGCCGGCGAGGTTCGTCACGCCGTACTGCTTGATGACGCGGTAGGTATCCTTCACCGTGAAGGGGCCGTCGTAGAACAGCGTCGCATGGCCGATGAGCAACGGCCCGGTGACGGCGTAATAAAGGCCGTAGGCCCAGCCCGGATCGGCAATGTTCCAGAACACGTCGTCAGGGCGCAGGTCGACGGACTCGCGCATGTAGTCGGCGAAGCTGATCAGCGCGTTGAGCGGCACCGGCACGCCCTTGGGCAGGCCCGTGGTGCCGGACGTCGACATCAGCAGGAAGAGATCGCCGCCCCGGCGCAGCACCGGCTCGAACGTGTCGGACTGGCGGTCGAGCTCCGCCCTGAAGTCGATATCGCCTTGCCGCAGCGGCGTGTCGGACGACACGTTGGCGACCTTGAACGTCAGGCCCTCGACCTCGTCGAGCTTGGCCCGGTTCGCCTGGTCGGTGACGACGAGCTTCGCGCCGCTGGTGCGCAGGCGGTGCTCGATCGCCTTCGGGCCGAAGGCCGTGAACAGCGGCTGGTAGACGGCGCCCGCCCGCCACGTTCCCAGAATGGTGACAAGGAGATCGGGCGCGCGCGGCAACAGGCCCGCCACCACGTCGCCCGGTTCGACGCCCTGCGCCGTCAGCAGATTGGCGAAACGCGCCGAGAGCTTCTGCAGTTCGGCGAAGGTATACTGCTCCGCGCGGCGGTCCTGGCTTTCCCAGTAGAAGGCGACGCGACCGCTGTCCGCATAGCGGTCGATGGTCTCGACGCAGGCGTTGATGCCGTTGGCGAGGCTTCCCGCGAGCGTCGCGGCCTTCGCCTCCAGGTCGAAAGCCGCGTAGGCTTGCGCATAGTCGCGCTCGAAATTGCCGGTTGGCTGAACCAAGGTATTGCCTCCCACCTGCTGTTTCGTCTTTTCGACGCATGGCGTGCGAAACGTGGCGTGCGAAAAAACGGTCACACGCGAAACTTCTCGTTACCCTTGTGCTATCGCGCCTAGGTATGGCATTCAATGACCGATCCTGCCCGATTTGAGTGATCGGTTTTGCCATATCGGAGACGGAATGCAGCAGGCGAGCCAGCCGCCGCGGCGGATGATCACGATGGGGTTCGTGCTGGAGGCGCTGGAGCCGATGCGCGAGCGCGGCCTCGACGTGCTGCCGGTGCTGCGCCGCGCCGGCGTCGCGCCGGACGACTTGCGCCAGCCCGGCGGCCAGATCACGGCGGACCAGTACGGGGCGCTGTGGCTCGGCATCGCTGAAGCCCTGCGGGACGAATATTTCGGCTTCGGCGCGCGCGCCATGCGGCCGGGCAGCTTCACCATGATCGGCCGCGCGGTGCTCGACAGCCCCACCCTGGAGCGCGCCCTGCGCCGGGCGCTGCGGTTCCTCACGCTCGTCATCGACGAGCCGCGCGGCGAACTCACCGTCGAGAACGGGCTCGCCACCATCACCCTGCACGAGGATTCGAACCCCCGTTCACCCCCCCGCTCGGCCTTCGCCTACCGCGCCTACTGGATCATGCTGCACGGGCTCGTCTGCTGGCTGGTGGGCCGCAGGCTGCCGCTGCGGCGGGTGGATTTTCGCGGGCCCGAGCCGCAAAGCGGCGACTATTACCGGCAGTTCTTCGGCGCGCCTGTCACCTTCGATTGTCCCGCGAGCGTGCTCGCCTTCGACGCGCGCTACCTCGGCCTGCCGATCAACCGCTCGGAGGCGGCGCTGAAGGAGTTCCTGCGCCGCGCGCCCGCCAATATCCTGATCCGCTACCGCTACGATTCCGGCGTCAACGCGGAGGTGCGCGCCCGCCTCAACGACACGCCGCCGGCGGCGTGGCCGGATTTCGACGGCATGGCGCGGCTTCTGCGCGTGCCCGCCTCGACATTGCGCCGGCGGCTGCGCCGCGAGGGCGAGAGCTATGCCGAGATCAGGGACGAGATCCGCCGCGAACGCGCCTTCGCGGCGCTCGCCGCGACGGACAGGCACGTCAGCGACATCGCGGCCGAACTCGGCTTCGCCGAACCCAGCGCCTTCCACCGCGCCTTCCGCAAGTGGACGGCGCTGACGCCGGGCGCCTATCGCCGGCAGAAGCGGGCGGGGACGGTCTCAGCCTGAGGCGGGCAGGAACAGCGTGCGCGCCTTGCGCACCTCCTCGGCGATGAAATCGGCGGTGACGCGGATGCGCGCGAGGTCGCGCATGTCGCTGTGCACCAGCAGCCAGAACGTGCGCGTGAGCCGCACCTCGGGCAGCACCCGCACGAGGCGCGGATCGTCGGCCGCGAGGAAGCACGGCAGCACGCACAGCCCGGCGCCCGCCACCGTCGCCTGATATTGCGCGATGAGGTTCGAGCTCTTGATGCGCGGCACGATGTCGCGCGCGACCTGCGACAGGTAGTCGAGCTCCGGGGTGAAGATCATGTCGTCGATGTAGCTGACGAAGGGCCGGCTGGCGCAGTCCTCGGCGCTCGCGAGGCCGGCCCACAGGTCCTCGCGGTCGCGGGCGGCGAAGAGGCCGAGTTCGTATTCCGTCAGCAGGCGCGCATGCAGCCGCCCGTGCGAGGGCCGCGACAGGGTGATGGCGATGTCGGCCTCGCGCTGCGACAGGCTGAAGTTGCGCGGTGTCGCCACGATCTGGATATCGAGCCCCGGATGCGCCGCGGCGAGCCGCCCGATCACCGGCGCGAGAAACGCCGTGCCGAACCCGTCCGGCGCGCCGATCCGCACCGCCCCCGACACCGTGGAGCGGCTGTCGGCCATGTCGGACTGCAGCGCGATCACCGAACTCTCGATGCTCTCCGCATGCCGCAGCAGGTGCTCGCCCTGGGTGGTGAGCGTATAGCCCGCCATGCTACGCTCGAACAGCGTCGCCCCCAGTGCCCCCTCCAGCGCTACGAGCCTGCGGCTCAGCGTCGAATGGTCGATGCCGAGCCGCTTCGCCGCCAGAGTGAGCCGGCCGGCGCGGGCGACGGCGAGAAAGGACTGCAGCAGATCCCAGTTGAAGGGCTGGACCATGGCGAATCTTCCCCCGTGGCGCATGTTTCCCGTGGCGAACGTCCTGTCTGCCTATGCCGCGTATGTGAATCGGTGCACAGCGACACAGGAATTTTGCCGGTACCATGGCGCATATTTCCACGCTACACAAACAACGCCGCAAGCAGGCAGCAAAAAGACAATCACAAGAAGGGCGGGCGCCGGAAGACATGGGGCTTGGCCCGCATCGGTTCGGGAGCGATAACATGAGCGACATCGGACATTTCATCGGCGGCAAGCGCGTGGCCGGGCGCAGCGGGCGCTTCGCCGACGTCTTCAACCCCTCCACCGGCGAGGTGCAGGCGCGTGTGGCGCTCGCCTCGCGCGAGGAACTGCGCGAGGCGGTCGAGAACGCCAAGGCCGCGCAGGTCGGCTGGGCGGCGCAGAACCCGCAGAAGCGCGCGCGGGTGCTGATCAAGTTCCTCGAACTCGCCCACAAGGAATATAATTCCCTCGCCGAGCTCCTCGCCAGCGAGCACGGCAAGACCGTGCCCGACGCCAAGGGCGACATCCAGCGCGGGCTCGAAGTCGTCGAGTTCGCCATCGGCATTCCGCACCTGCTCAAGGGCGAGTTCACCGATTCCGCCGGCACCGGCATCGATGTCTATTCCATGCGCCAGCCGCTCGGCGTGGTGGCGGGCATCACGCCCTTCAACTTCCCTGCCATGATCCCGCTGTGGAAGGCCGCGCCCGCGCTCGTCTGCGGCAACGCGTTCATCCTGAAGCCCTCCGAGCGCGACCCCTCCGTGCCGCTGCGCATCGCCGAGCTCTTCCTTGAGGCCGGCCTGCCGCCCGGCGTGCTCAACGTCGTCAACGGCGACAAGGAGGCGGTCGACGCCATCCTCGATGACCGCGACATCAAGGCGGTCGGGTTCGTGGGCTCGTCGCCGATCGCGCAGTACATCTACACCCGCTCGGCGGAGACCGGCAAACGCGCCCAGTGCTTCGGCGGCGCCAAGAACCACGCCATCATCCTGCCCGACGCCGACCTCAACCAGACCGTCGACGCGCTCATCGGCGCGGGCTACGGCTCGGCCGGCGAGCGCTGCATGGCGATCTCGGTCGCGGTGCCGGTGGGCCAGGAAACCGCCGACCGGCTCATCGAAAAGCTCGTGCCGCGCGTCGAGAACCTGCGCATCGGCCCCTCGACGGACGCCGCCGCCGACTACGGCCCGCTGGTGACGCGCCAGGCGCTCGATCGCGTCGAGAGCTACATCGCCTCGGGCGTCGAGGAGGGCGCGTCGCTTGTCGTCGACGGGCGCGGCTTCACGCTGCAGGGCTACGAGAACGGCTTCTACATCGGCGGCTCGCTGTTCGACAACGTGACGACCGACATGAAGATCTACAAGGAGGAGATCTTCGGCCCCGTGCTCACCGTGGTGCGCGCCCACAACTACGAGGACGCGCTGGCGCTGCCCTCCGACCACGAATACGGCAACGGCGTCGCCATCTTCACCCGCGACGGCGACGCGGCGCGCGACTTCGCGGCGCGCGTGAACGTGGGCATGGTCGGCATCAACGTGCCGATCCCGGTGCCGATCGCCTATCACACATTCGGCGGCTGGAAGCGCTCGGGCTTCGGCGACCTCAACCAGCACGGCCCGGATTCGATCCGCTTCTACACCAAGACGAAGACGGTGACCTCGCGCTGGCCCTCGGGCGTCAAGGACGGCGCGGAATTCGTCATCCCGACGATGCGGTAATTTTTGGCGCTGATGCCCTTGAGGCAATGGCCGGCGGCACCTCCGCCGGCCACTCCGCGCATCGACGAAAAGTCAAAAAACAAGGGAGAGAAGGGATGAGCAGTTCAATCGGCTTCATCGGCCTCGGCAACATGGGCGGGCCGATGGCGGCCAATCTGGTCAAGGCTGGGCACAGGGTCACCGGCTTCGACCTCGTACCCGCGGCGCTGGAGGCCGCGAAGGCGGCGGGCGTGACCGTCGCCGCCACCGCCGCCGAGGCGGCGGCGAATGCCGACGTCGTCGTCACCATGCTGCCCAACGGCAAGCTGGTGCTCGATGTCTGGAACGGGATCGCGGCGCATGTGAAGCCGGGCAGTCTCGTCATCGACAGCTCGACCATCGACGTCGACAGCGCCCGCAAGGCGCACGCCCTGTTCGCGGACAAGGGCGTGCACACCCTCGACGCGCCGGTGTCGGGCGGGACGGTCGGCGCCCAGGCGGCGACACTGACCTTCATGGCCGGCGGCGACAAGGAAGCCTTCGCGCGCGGCGAGCCGATCCTCGCCGCCATGGGCAAGCGCGTCGTCCATTGCGGCGACGCCGGCGCCGGGCAGGCGGCCAAGATCTGCAACAACATGATCCTCGGCATCTCCTCCATCGCGGTGGCGGAGGCCTTCGTGCTCGGCGAGAAGCTCGGCCTGTCGCACGAGGCGCTCTTCAACGTCGCCTCCACGTCGTCGGGCCAGTGCTGGGCGCTGACGACGAACTGCCCGGTGCCCGGCCCGGTGCCGACGTCGCCGGCCAACCGCGACTACAAGCCCGGTTTCGCCACGGCGCTCATGCTCAAGGACATGAAGCTGTCGCAGGCGGCGGCGCTGGCGGCGGGCGCGTCGACGCCGCTCGGCGCGGAGGCCACACAATTGTTTGACCTGTTCGATAAATTGGGCCATGGCAACGAGGATTTCTCTGCCATCATCCGGTTCCTGCGTGGCGGAACCGTCGGCGGAAACGAAGGAGAGCAAGCCCGATGAGCTATGAAACCATTCTCACCGAAGTGAAGGGCGAAGGCGAACGCGGCCGCGTCGGCCTCATCACGCTCAACCGCCCCAAGGCGCTCAACGCCATCAACCGCCAGCTGACCGAGGACGTGCTGGCGGCGACGGCCGCCTTCGACGCCGATCCCGCCATCGGCGCCATCGTCATCACCGGTTCCGAGAAAGCCTTCGCGGCCGGCGCCGACATCAAGGAGATGCAGCCGCAGAGCTACACCGACATGTACCTCGCCGACTGGTTCGGCGCGTGGGAGAAGTTCGCCCGCACGCGCAAGCCGGTGATCGCGGCGGTGGCGGGCTTCGCGCTCGGCGGCGGCTGCGAGCTCGCCATGATGGCCGATTTCATCCTCGCCGCCGATACGGCGAAGTTCGGCCAGCCGGAGATCAAGCTCGGTGTCATTCCCGGCATGGGCGGCAGCCAGCGGCTGACCAAGCTCGTCGGCCGCGCCAAGGCGATGGAGCTGGTGCTCACCGGCCGCTTCATCGATGCCGAGGAAGCCGAGCGCATCGGCCTCGTGGCGCGCGTGGTGCCGGCCGCCGACCTCCTCGACGACGCCATCAAGACGGCCGAGACCATCGCCTCCTACTCGCTGCCGGTGACGCTCCTGGCCAAGGAGGCGGTGAACCGCGCCGACGAGCTGACGCTCGCCGAGGGCCTGCGGTTCGAGCGGCGCGTGTTCCACTCGCTCTTCGCCCTCGAAGACCAGAAGGAAGGCATGACCGCCTTCGTCGAGAAGCGCGCGCCCGATTTCCGCGACCGCTGACCACCCGGCTCTCCCTTCCGGCCGGCCGCCCCCCTGGGGCGGCCGGTCTCTTTTTGTTCATAAAAATACAAAGACAATAGACTATGTTGACATGAATCAGGGAATAGTTTGTAGTTCCCGCGTCTGATCGATGCGCGTCTTCAGCATTGACGACAGGTCTCCCGCCGGAGCTGACATTTTATGGTTTCACCGTTTTCAATCGATACCGGCGGCATTCCGCGCCGTCCCGCACCGCCCGCTGTTCCCCATCGCATAGCGAGCGACGCGGAGGCCATCGCGATCGCCAGGGACCTCGCGGCGCATTTCGCCAAGGGCGCGTCGGAACGCGACCGCAGCCGCATCCTGCCGTGGGACGAGATCGAGCTTTACACGGCGAGCGGCCTTGGCGGCATCACCGTGCCGCGCCGTTTCGGCGGCGCGCAGGTATCCTATGCGACGCTGGCGGAGGTGTTTGAAATCCTCACCGCCGCCGACGGCTCGCTGGGGCAGATCCCGCAGAACCATTTCGGCGTGCTCGGGCTCGTCGCGGACGTGGGGAGCGAGGCGCAGAAGGCGCGCATCTACGGCGAGGTGCTAAACGGTTTTCGCATCGGCAACGCCGGGCCGGAGCGCGGGCGCAACGCCGTCACCCACGTGACCACCCGGCTCACGCAGACGCCCGACGGCCTGCGGCTTTCCGGCGAGCGCTTCTATTCGACGGGCGCCATCTTCGCGCACTGGATCCCCACCCGCGCCGTGGACGAGGAAGGCCGCGCGCTGCAGGTGTGGGCGGCCCACGACGCGCCGGGTGTCACCGTCATCGACGACTGGTCGTCCTTCGGCCAGCGCACCACGGCAAGCGGCACCGTGGTGTTCGACAACGTGCCGATCGACCCCGAGCGGGTCATTCCCCTGTGGCGGTTCGCCGACACGCCCGGCCTCACCGGGCCGATATCGCAGTATATCCAGGCGGCGATCGATTCCGGCTTCGCCGTCGCCAGCATCGAGGACGCCATCCGCTTCGTGCGCGACCATACCCGACCATGGACGGATTCGGGCGTCGCCGCGGCCGCCGACGACCCTTACATCATCCAGGAGGTCGGCCGGCTCGAAATCGACCTCCACGCTGCGCAGGCGGTGCTGCGGGAGACGGGCGAACTGCTGGACGCGCTTTCGGCAGAGCCTGTGACCGCCGGGACGAGCGCGCGGGCGTCGGTCGCGGTGGCCGAGGCCAAGATCCTCACCACCGAGATCGCGCTCGAAGCGAGCGAGCACCTGTTCGCGCTGGCGGGTTCGGCGGCCACGCGCCACAAGCACAACCTCGACCGCCATTGGCGCAATACCCGCGTGCACACCCTGCACGATCCCGTGCGCTGGAAATACCACCTCATCGGCAATTACGCGTTGAACGGCGTGTATCCCGCACGCCACCAGTGGAACTGAGGGAGCGCGGCATGACGAATTCCAAGCTCCCGTCAGCCGAGCCCCCAATCGCCGCGCCCGCCCCGCCGCTGGCGGAGGCGGCGGCGATCATCCGTGACGATGCGGAGGCGCTCGCCGTCGCCCGGGAACTCGCGGCGGATTTCGCCCGGGACGCCGTGGCGCGCGACCGCGAGCGCCGGCTGCCGTGGCCGGAGCTGCCGCGCTACAGCGCAAGCGGTATCTGGGGCATCACGGTGCCGAAGGAATACGGCGGCGCGGGCGTCTCCTCGGTGACACTCGCCAATGTCGTCGCCGAACTGTCGGCGGCGGACGGTTCGCTCGGCCAGATCCCGCAGAACCATTATTACGCGCTCGAAGTGCTGCGCATCGGCGGCACGCCGGAGCAGAAGGCGTTCTTCTTCGAGCGCGCGCTCAGGGGCGAGCGTTTCGGCAATGCGCTCGCCGAGATCTCCCACCGCGACTACGTGCGCCGCACCGAGCTCGTGCGCGATCCCGCCGGCTGGTATGTCGAGGGGCGGAAATACTACGCCACCGGCGCGATCTTCGCCCACTGGATCCCGACCCTCGTCGTCGCGCAGGAGGATGGCGGCACCGTCAGCTACCTCGTCTTCATCCCGCGCACGGCGGCGGGCGTGACCATCATCGACGACTGGGACGGCTTCGGCCAGCGGGTGACGGGCAGCGGCTCGGTCGTGTTCGAGCGCGTGGCGGTCGAGCCCGAATGGGTGGTGCCGTTCCAGGCCTCCTTCGAGCGGCCGACGACCATCGGCCCCTTCGCCCAGATCCTGCACGCGGCCATCGATCTCGGCATCGGCTACGGCGCGTACCGGGCGACGCTGCCGTTCATCCGCGAGCGCTCCCGTCCCTGGATCGATTCAGGGGTCGAGAAGGCGAGCGACGATCCGCTGCTCATCGCGCAGGTCGGCGACGTGTCGCTGCGGCTCAGGGCGGCGCAGGCGCTCACCGACCGCGCCGGGCGCATCCTGGACGCGGCGCAGGCGCATTCCGACGCCGACAGCGTGGCGCGCGCCTCCGTCGCGGTGGCGGAAGCGCGCGTGCTCACCACCCGCGCGGGGCTTCTCGCCGCCAACAAGCTGTTCGAGCTCACGGGCACCTCGGCGACCTTCGAGGCGGACGACCTCGACCGCTTCTGGCGCAACGTGCGCACCCATACGCTGCACGATCCGGTGCGCTGGAAGTATCACGCGATCGGCAATTTCTACCTCAACGGCAAGCGCCCGCCGCGCCACGGAACCATCTAAGGAGGACGACATGAGCCTTGAGATCTTCTGGTTCCTGCCGACCTCCGGCGACACGCGCTATCTCGGCCAGTCGGATTTCGGGCGGCCCGCGACCAACGCCTACCTGCGCCAGATCGCCGTGAGCGCCGAGAGCCTCGGCTACGACGGTCTGCTCATCCCCACGGGCTCGAGCTGCCTCGATCCGTGGGTGACGGCCTCATCCCTCGTTCCGGTCACGCAGCGCATCAAGCTGCTCGTCGCGCTGCGCACGTCGATCAGCGGCCCCACGGCCTCGGCGCGGCAGGCGGCGACGCTCGATCAGGCGCTCGATGGCCGGCTGCTGCTCAATGTCGTGCCCGGCGGCGACGCGACCGAGCTCGCCGCCGACGGCGTGTTCCTCTCCCACGACGAGCGCTACGAGGCGGCGGACGAGTTCCTTGCCGTCTGGCGGCGGCTGCTTCAGGGCGAGACCGTCGATTTCGAGGGCCGGCACGTGCATGTCGAGGGCGCGCGGGTGTTTCATCCGCCCGTTCAAGAACCCCATCCGCCGCTCTATTTCGGCGGCTCCTCGCCGGCGGCGCACGAGCTCGCGGCCAAGCACGTCGACGCCTATCTCACCTGGGGCGAGCCGCCGGAAGCGGTGGCCGAGAAAATCGCCGACGTGCGCCGGCGCGCCGAGCGACACGGCCGGACCGTGCGTTTCGGCGTGCGCCTGCACGTCATCGTGCGCGAGACCAGCGCCGAGGCGTGGGCGGACGCCGACCGGCTCATCGCCCACCTCACCGACGACGACATCGCCCGGGCGCAGCAGAACTACGCCAACATGGACTCGGTCGGCCAGAGCCGCATGGCCGCCCTTCACGGCGGCCGGCGCGACCGACTCGTGGTCGGCCCCAACCTGTGGGCGGGCGTGGGGCTGGTGCGCGGCGGGGCGGGCACGGCCCTCGTCGGCAACGCCGAGGAAGTGACCGCCCGGCTCAAGGAATACGCCGATCTCGGCGTCGACACGTTCGTGCTGTCCGGCTACCCGCACCTCGAGGAGGCGATCCGCTTCGCGGAACTGGTGTTTCCGCACCTGCCGGGCAAGCGGCCCGTCACCATCCGCGCGGCGCAGACCGGCGGCGCCTTCGACATCCGCGCCACGCTGCCGGAGAACGGCCGGCAAGGAACGAAGCCATGACCGTGATCGACCTGCGCGCCCGCCCGGCCCTCCTGCACGACTTCTTCGGCGCGACGCCGGGCACGCCGGAATACCAGACCGCCCGCTGGCTCAACCGGCGCGTGGGCACGCGCGGCAACGACGCGCATTTCGACCGCTCCCGCACGCCCGAGGGCTTCATCGCCGAGGTGCGCGAGGCCGGGCTGTCGAAGGCCGTCGTCGTCGGCCGGCACACGCCGGGCCAGCACCTGCCCAACGACCGCATCCACGAGATCGTCGCGCCCCATGAGGAGCTGATCGGCATCGGCGCGGTCGACCCCGCGCTGCAGGGCGAGCGGGCGGCGCTGGAGGAGGCCGAGCGCGCCGTCAAGGTGCTCGGCCTCAAGGGCATCGACCTCGAACCCGGCTTCGGCGATCCGCCGCGCCATCCCGACGATCCGGTCTATTTCCCGGTCTACGAGCTCGCGCTCGCCCTCAAGGTGCCGGTCTTCTTCATGAGCGGGCCGACGACGCCCGATCCGCGCTTCAACGACCCCGCGCCGCTCGCCAGGGTGGCGCAGGCGTTTCCCGCGCTGCCGCTCGTGGTCTATCACGGCTACTGGCCCAACGTGCAGCAGATCGTCGGTGTAGCCTTCCGCTACGACAACGTGCATCTGGTGCCGGACATGTATCTGTTCCAGCCCGGCACGCAGACCTATGTCGATGCGGCGAACAGCTTTCTGGCCGACCAGTTCCTGTTCGGGTCGAGCTATCCCTTCCGGCCCATCCGCCAGACCATCGAGGACTTCCTGCAGGTGGGATTCAAGGACAAGGTCATCGAGCGGCTTCTCTACAGCAACGCGGCGCGGCTCTTCGGCATTGCCTGAGCCGCGGCGCATTGACACACCGCCGTTCCCGAACCACTCTCGCTACGCAAGGGCATCGGCGGGCGCCAGGTCCGCGGCACAGGGAGAAACGCAAATGACCATCAGGCCATCTCGCAGGGTTGTGGACAAGGTTGTCGGAGCGCTGTTCGGCGCCGCAGCGATGCTGGGCGTGTCGGCGTCCGGCGCGCAGGCCCAGCAGTTCATCAACGTGCTGACCGGCGGCACCTCGGGCGTGTACTATCCGCTCGGCGTCGCGCTGTCGGAGATCTATGCCGAGAACATCGAGGGCACGCGCACCCAGGTGCAGGCGACGAAGGCCTCGGTCGAGAACCTCAACCTGCTGGCGCAGGGCAAGGGGGAACTCGCGTTCGCGCTGGGCGATTCCGTCAAGTTCGGCTGGGAGGGCAACCAGGAGGCGGGCTTTCCGCGCCCGCTGACGCAGCTGCGCGCCATCGCCGCGATCTATCCCAACTACATCCAGATCGTCGCCGAGGCGGCCGCCAACGCGAAGACCGTCGAGGACCTCAAGGGCAAGACCCTGTCGGTGGGCGCGCCCGCCTCGGGCACGGAGCTCAACGCGCGCGCCATCTTCGCCGCCGCCGGCCTCAGCTACGAGGATCTCGCCAAGGTCGAGTACCTGCCCTATGCGGAATCGGCCGAGCTGATCAAGAACCGCCAGTTGCAGGCGACCCTGCAATCCTCGGGGCTGGGCGTCGCCTTCATCAAGGACCTCGCGACGACCCACAAGATCGACCTCGTGGCGATCCCGGCCGAGGTGGTGGAGAAGATCGGCGCGCCCTACGTGCCCTCGGTGATCCCCGCCAACACCTACACCGGCCAGACCGAGGACGTGCCCACCGCCGCGATCGGCAACATCCTCGTCACCAGCGACAAGGTCAGCGACGAACTCGCCTACCAGATCACCAAGCTGCTGTTCGAGAACCTCGACCGGCTCTCCGCCTCCCACTCCGCCGCCCGCTCGATCGACGTCGAGAAGGCGGTGGAGGGGCTGCCGATCCCGCTGCATCCGGGAGCGGAGCGCTACTATCGCGAAGTCGGCGCGCTGAAATAGGCCCGCAGGAACAGGCGTGCAATTGCATCAAACCAGAAAATGGGTACCATTTTTGGGATAGATTTGATGCACAAACAAAGAGATAGAGCAAAATGGCGATTCAGATTTAATGCATTTTGCTCTAGCCCATGAGCTGACGACAGCCGCACACCCCGGCGACACGGGTCGCCGGGGTGTGCCTTCGTGTTGAACCCGCGCCAGAAGAATCCGTTCTGGGAGGAAACAATGTCCCGCGCGACGGTACAACTCAGCGACCCCGATCATCCGAGCGCCGAGGAAAACATCGAGGGCCTGCCGCCGGGATTCGGCGAGGGCCTGCTCGGCCATATCGCCTACTGGATCGCCATCGCCTTCTCCGTGTTCCAGCTCTGGGTCGCCGCCTACGGCACGCTGCCGAGCCAGGTGGTGCGGGCCATGCACGTCGGCTTCCTGCTGCTGCTGGGCTATGTGCTGATCGGCAATCTCGTGGCGAAAAGCGGGCCGGCGCGCGCCTTCTTCTGGGTGCTCGGCATCACGGGGTTCCTGACCGGCGTCTACAACTGGGTGTTCTATGTGCCGCTCATCCAGCGCACCGGCTTCCTGACGCCGCTCGACCTCACGGTCGGCACGGTGATGGTCATCCTCGTGTTCGAGGCGGCGCGCCGGCTGATGGGCTGGCCGCTGGCGGTCATCGCGGCGATCTTCCTCGCCTATTGCTTCGTCGGTCACCTGCTGCCGCCGCCGCTCATCCACCGCGGCTACGACTTCGCGCTGATCGTGGAGCATCTCGGCTTCGGCACCGAGGGCATCTACGGCACGCCGGTCTATGTGTCATCGGCCTACATCTTCATCTTCGTGGTGTTCGCGGCCTTCCTCGAACGGGCGGGGATGCTGGCGCTCTTCAACGATTTCGCGCTCGGGCTCGTCGGCAGCGCGCGCGGCGGGCCGGCGCAGGTGTGCGTGCTGTCCTCCGCGCTCATGGGCACGATCTCGGGCTCGGGCGTCGCCAACGTGGTCGCCAGCGGCCAGTTCACCATCCCGCTGATGAAGCGTTTCGGCTTCCGCTCCGCCTTTGCCGGCGGCGTGGAGGCGACATCGTCCATGGGCGGGCAGATCATGCCCCCGGTCATGGGCGCCGTCGCCTTCATCATGGCCGAGACGCTCAACGTCCCCTACGCCGAGGTGGTGAAGGCGGCGCTCATTCCCGCCGCGCTCTATTTCGGCGCCTGCTTCTGGATGGTGCATCTGGAGGCGGGTAAGGCGGGGCTCGGCGGCATGGACCGCTCGACGCTGCCCGATCCGTGGGCCGCCGTGCGCCGGCAATGGCCGCTGGTGCTGCCGCTCGCCGCCCTCGTCTACCTGCTCTTCGCGGGCTATACGCCGATCTTCGCCGGTTCCGCCGGCCTGGCGCTCGTCGTGGTGCTCATTCTCGGCACGCCGCTTGCCGCACGCATGGGGCCGCTTCCCTTCCGCATCGTGTTCTGGATCGCGCTCGGGCTTGCCGCCGGGTCGTTCGTCGAGTTCGGCGTCAATATCCTCATCGGCGTCCTCGGCGCGCTGATGCTGGCCTGCGCGACGTTCCGGGGCGGGCGGGAGACGCTCGTCATCGTGCGCGATTCGTTGGCGCAGGGCGCGCGCAACGCGCTGCCGGTGGGCATCGCCTGCGCCATCGTCGGCGTCATCATCGGCACGCTGACGCTGACCGGCATCGCCTCGACCTTCATCGGCGCGGTGATCGCCGTCGGCCGCGACAACCTGTTCCTGTCGCTGGTGCTGACCATGCTGACCTGCCTCGTGCTGGGGCTCGGCATCCCGACGATCCCGAACTACATCATCACCTCCTCGCTCGCCGGCCCGGCGCTGCTGGAGCTCGGCGTGCCGCTGCTGGTGAGCCACATGTTCGTGTTCTATTTCGGCATCATGGCGGACCTGACGCCCCCGGTCGCGCTCGCCTGTTTCGCCGCCGCCCCCATGGCCAAGACGTCCGGCCTCAAGATCTCCATCGAGGCGACGAAGCTCGCCATCGCCGGCTTCATCGTGCCGTTCATGGCGGTCTACACGCCCGCCCTCATGCTGCAGGACGGCGGATGGATCACGGAGGCCTACGGCTATCCGGCCGAGGTGACCTATATCGTGGTGAAGGCCTGCTTCGGCGTCGGCCTGTGGGGCATGGCCGTCGTCGGCTTCCTCGTCGGCCCCGCCAACATCCTCGAGCGCCTCCTGGCGTTTGCGGCCGGCGCGCTGCTGGTGCTGGCGCTGCCCTATACGGACGAGCTCGGGTTCGCGCTCGGCATAGCCCTCATCGCCTGGCACTGGTGGCGGGCGGCGAGACGGCAGAAGGAACGCCCGGGAGCCGCCGCATGACCCTGTGCATCGCCACGGGCGGCACGGTGATCGCGCTCGCGGCTTCGACCTTCACCCTGAGCTGGATCCACTCGGTGGAGAAGACGCGCTGGGACGAGAGCTGGCGCGTCGAGGGCGGCAGGCTCGCGGTGGTCGAGGCGCGCGTGCGCGGCGCCGGCGCGGGCATCGACCTGCCGGAAGACGCCGAGCGCACGGCGGACGGCTGGCGCTACCGCCCGCGGCTCGCGCCGGTCCGCCGGCTGCTGCTCGCCGCCTCGGGCACGACCCCTTCCGGCTGGACGCTGTGCGCGGCGGGCGACTGCCGGGAACTCGCGGCCGGGCCGGGCGATCCCGTCGCCATCTGGGCAATGCCGCACGACGTCTGCAACCCGCCCCATTCCCCCCTGAAAACGGAAAGACCATGACCGACACCGCACGCACACCCTCCGAGACCGATTACGTCATCCCGCCGCCCGCGCGGGCGAGCATCGCCGTACACGGCGGCGGGCACTTCCCGCTGCGCCGGGTATACTGCATCGGCCGCAACTACGCGGCCCATGTGGCCGAGATGGGCGGCAGCGCCGACCGCGATCCGCCGATCTTCTTCCAGAAGCCCGCCGACGCCGTGGTGGAATCGGGCGCGACCATCCCCTATCCGTCGCAGACCCGGAACCTGCATCACGAGGTCGAGCTCGTCGTTGCGATCGGCAAGGGCGGCAGCGACATCGGCGAGGCGGACGCGCTCGCTCACGTCTGGGGCTATGGCGTCGGCCTCGACCTCACCCGCCGCGACATCCAGAGTCGGGACGGCAAGCCGTGGGAAATCGCGAAGGCCTTCGACCGCTCGTTCCCGGCGGGACCGCTGAGCCCTGTTTCCGAGACGGGCCATATCGACAAGGGACGCATCTGGCTCACCGTCAACGACAGGACGGTGCAGGAATCGGACATCGGCCTGCTGATCTGGAAGATCCCCGAGATCATTGCCCGCCTATCGGCGTTCTTCACGCTCGCGCCGGGCGATGTCATCCTCACCGGCACGCCGGAGGGCGTCGGGCCGCTGTCGCCGGGCGACAGGCTCGCTGCCGGGGTGGACGGGCTGCAGCCGCTCACCCTCGCCATCGACGGCAAGGTCACGTGAACCCGGCCGCATGAGCCCAGCCGCATGAACCCGGCCGCATGAACGGCGCCGCGCGCCAGCGGGTTGCGCGCGCGGGCGTTTGCGTTTATGCGCAATGACACAACGTCTATCGCTGCTGCGCCCGTCGTCAGAGCGTATTCCGGCCGGGACCGCCGGGGATTCGCTCCGCGTCGTGAGTCGCAGGGCATCAATCATCAAATCCGGGCCGGCCGCCCGGACTCGACCGGGGTCCAGCGCGCCGCCCGCATGCCGGAGGCACCTGTGGCAGGACATTCACAGTTCAAGAACATCATGCACCGCAAGGGAAAGCAGGACGCGGTGCGTTCCAAGCTGTTCTCGAAGCTGGCGCGTGAAATCACCGTCAGCGCCAAGCTCGGTATGCCCGACCCGAACCTCAATCCCCGCCTGCGCGCCGCCGTTCTCGCGGCCCGGGCCGAGAACATGCCCAAGGACAACATCGAGCGCGCCATCAAGAAGGCGGCGGGGGGCGATTCCGAAAACTACGAGGAAATCCGCTATGAGGGCTACGGCCCCGGCGGCACGGCGCTGATCGTCGAGGCGATGACCGACAACCGCAACCGCACCGCCTCCGACGTGCGCTCGGCCTTCACCAAGGCGGGCGGCAATCTCGCCGAAACCGGGGCGGTGTCGTTCATGTTCGACAGGGTCGGGTTCGTCGAGTTCGCCGCCTCCGTCGGCAGCGCCGATGCGGTGCTCGAAGCCGCCATCGAGGCGGGCGCCGACGACGTCGTGTCGGGCGAGGAAACGCATGAGATCTACTGCGACCAGGGGGAACTCGCCGCCGTGTCGAAGGCGCTCGAGGCCGTGTTCGGCGAGCCGCGCGCCACGAAGCTGATCTGGAAGGCGCAGAACGACGTCGCCGTCGACGACGAGGCGGCCGAAAAGGTCCTGCGGCTGATCGAGGTGCTGGAAGACAACGACGACGTGCAGACGGTCTATTCCAACGCCCAGTTCTCGGAAGCGCTGCTCGCCAGGCTCGCCGCGGACTGAACCCGCGCGCCGTCGCAAAGCGTTCCGATGCCCGCTTCCGGGGTGCCGGAGCGCGGCCGCCGACATTTTGCGCCAACGATCAATTGCCAACCCGGCTATCAACGCCTATATTTGAAAGAGTCTTCCCATCAATCAGGTGGTCGTTGACCGCCCCGGCAGAAAGAGCCGGGCCGGAGAGCGAGGGCCTATTGCCCGTCGTCGACCGACCTCCGAAACGTGACGCCGCAAGGTGCCCGCCGGCACGATGCGGCGTCTCATGGCACAAGGAGCCAAACCCAATGAGCACCGGACCGCTGATGCCCAAGGCGACCGCCGTCTGGCTTGTCGACAACACGGCGCTGACCTTCACGCAGATCGCCGAGTTCTGCAAGCTGCACCCTCTCGAGGTCAAGGGGATCGCGGATGGCGAGGTCGCGTCCGGCATCAAGGGCCTCGATCCCACCCTCACCGGCCAGTTGACCCGTGAGGAAATCGCGCTCGGGGAGGCCAATCCCGCCCACGTGCTGCGCATCGCGCCGCCCAAGGTGAAACTGCCCGAGGCCAAGCGCCGGCGCGGCCCCCGCTACACGCCCGTCTCCCGCCGCCAGGACCGGCCCAACGCCATCCTCTGGCTGCTGCGCAACCACCCCGAGCTCAAGGATGCGCAGATCATGCGCCTCGTCGGCACCACCAAGTCGACGATCGAACAGATTCGCGAGCGCACTCACTGGAACTCGGCCAACCTCTCGCCCGCCGATCCGGTGACGCTCGGCCTGTGCTCGCAGATCGATCTCGATTTCGAGGTCTCGCGCGCCATCAAGGACGCCCCGCCGCGCCCCGAGACCGACGGCGGCCGGAGCCTGCTGCCGACCGAGGTCTCCACCGCCCCCGCCTCGCCCTTCGGCGACGAGGAGACACCCCGCCGCGGCGACGAAGGGGAGATCGACGTCGAGAACGTGTTCGCCAAGCTCAAGACGCTCAAGCGGGATGACGACGCCGGCCCGACCGACGAGCGTGACGAGCGCGACGCGGCCGACAGTGTCGACCTCGGCGGCGTGTTCGCGACGCGCCCGACCGACGACGAGGACGAGAACCGGCATTAATTATGAGCCGGACCGGCGCGGATACCCTGACGCGCCGCACCCTGCGGCGCGTCAGGGACCGTCGCCCTGCTGGTTCTGTTCGGTGAGCTGGATGGTCCAGCTTCGCTGCTGGCCGGTGTCGACCTCGAAAAACCCGGTGCGATCGTAGCCTCTGGCGAGGCAGTTCTCGATGCCGCGAATGGAGAACTCCTTCTCCCGTGTGCACATCAGCGACTGGCCGGCCCATTCCCCGCCCCGGTCGTAATCCACGGCATGGACGTAATAGTAGCGGGCGGCCAGCGAGCCGCTGACCAGCGTCTCGCAACTGCGCACGCCCAGATTCCACCAGCCTTCCGTGACCCAGCCGCGATTGTCGCGATAGCCGAGCGCCACCCCGACCCGGCTCGCCGTCATGTTGCAGATGCGCAGGTCCGCCAGCGCCGCGTCCGTCGTCAACGGTGTCGCAGCGGCGGCAAGAGTGCCCGCGACAAGCGTCGAGGCGAGGAAACGGCGGCGTTCGCCGCGCGGTAAACGGGGCCGTGGTAAACGGAGCATGGCGTTCGGTGTCTCCTGTGCGGCGCGCACGGCACGGCAGGGATGGTCCCGGTATGATTTCCGCGCCGACGTGTCATCGTATCCGTCCATGCGCTTTTAGCGCGCCTGCCGGCCCGATGGAATCATCTGATCGATCGGAAATGACACCGGATCACGAAAGCCCACAGCCTCCCACAAGCCACGGCTGACACGATCGGCGGATTCGCAGGCGACAGCAGCAGCGCCGAGCCAGCCGGCGCGATCGGGGAAGACGGGCTGCCCCGACTGTGGCGACAGCCTCGCCTGCGAATGGAGTAGCGTCTAATGTGGCTGTTATTGCCTGTTAGCGTGAGCCTGGAAATGAAGAAGACCCGGAGGCGCTGGTCAATCGTGCTCCGGGTCTCGATCATTCTGTAAGGCAAGGGGCTGAGGGGAAACCCTCGGCTCCACTCCATACACGAAGATAGCAGCTTGTGTATTCTTTTCAAGGCCGACCGTTTCGGCGCGTATTCTTGGCCTCGGCCACGCGACTGGCATGGATCGGAAACGGCAGCGCGTGAGCCCACAGCCTCCCACAAGCCACGGCTGACACGATCGGCGGATTCGCGGGCGACAGCAGCAGCGCCGAGCCAGCCGGCGCGATCGGGGAAGACGGGCTGCCCCGACTGTGGCGACAGCCTCGCCTGCGAATGGAGTAGCGTCTAATGTGGCTGCTATTGCCTGTTAGCGTGAGCCTGGAAATGAAGAAGACCCGGAGAGGCTGGCAAGTCATCCTCCGGGTCTTGATCATCTTCTAGGCAAACGGGGGCGGGGCGAAAGCTCCGATCCCGCTCCAAACCCGAAGAGCAGTTTATGTATCATTTTCAAGGCCGACCGCTCCCGCGCTTTCCTGTCGCACACAGCGAATCTCCTCTGCACGCGTATCGCCCTCTCCCCAGCCATCCACAGTGATCCCACGATGCCCGCCCTTCGGCGGTGAAAGCTTTTGCCTCGCGCGGGCGTCGTGTCCTATTGTGCGCCTCCACGGATCGCGGCCCGGATCCGAAGGCGGGATACCAAGAGCAGGATAAATGGTCACAGACGTAGCCGACAGCGGCGTCGCCGCAGACGAATTGAAGCAGTTCATCGAGCGCATCGAGCGCCTCGAAGAGGAAAAGACCGCCATCGCCGGCGATATCAAGGAGGTCTACGCCGAGCTCAAGGGGCGCGGCTTCGACGCCAAGGCGATTCGCAAGATCGTGCAGATCCGCAAGAAGCCCGTCGAGGAACGCGCCGAGGAGGACGCGATCCTGGAGCTCTACCTCCAGGCGCTCGGCATGTCGGCCTGAGGGCCTCCCGCCGGCCGCCGTCTCGGCAAATAGTCTGAAACGGCCTTGTCCACGGGGCCGGCCGCGGCTTTCGTGATCGACAACGGCCGCGCATCGTTGCAGGATGAACCGTACAGCCGAAGCCGCAACGATGAGGTGACGCCGCGATGAGTAACGCCACCACGGACAGTGCCCTCCACGGGCATGTTACCAACGGCAGCGTCGCGCCGGACGTTGGCGACGGCCTGCTGCACAACCGCACCTTCGACGAAATGGCGGTCGGCGACACGGCTTCGCTGACGCGCACTGTCGGGCGCGACGACATCGACCTCTTCGCCGCCGTTTCGGGTGACGTGAACCCGGCCCATCTCGACAGCGAATTCGCGGCCACGGGCGTGTTCGGCCACGTGGTGGCGCACGGCATGTGGACGGCGGCGCTGATCTCGGCCGTGCTCGGCACCAAGCTGCCGGGGCCGGGCACGATCTACCTCGGGCAGGACCTGCGCTTCGTCAAGCCGGTGGCGCTCGCCGACACCATCACCGCCACCGTGACGGTGCAGGAGAAGAAGCCCGACAAGAACATCGCGGTGATCGACACCCAGTGCGTCAACCAGTACGGCGAGACAGTGCTCACCGGCACGGCGACCGTCATCGCACCGACGCACCGGGTGGAATGGCCGCGCATCGCCCTGCCCAAGGTCTCGCTGCGGCGGCACGATCTCTACGAATCCTTCGTCCACGAGGCCCGGCAGGGTGATCCGCTCAGGGTCGCCGTGGTGCACCCCTGCTCCACGAACGCCCTGCTCGCGGCGGCCGAGCTCTACCGCGAGGGATTCGTGGAGCCGATCCTCATCGGCCCGGACCACAAGATACGGCAGGTCGCGGAAGCGGCCGGCATCGACCTCAGCGGCATCGAGATCGAATCGGTTCCCCACAGCCATGCGGCGGCGGGGCGCGCGGTCGAGCTCGCCGCCTCGCTCAAGGTGGCGAGCCTGATGAAGGGCAGCCTCCACACCGACGAACTGCTCGCCGCCGTGCTGGCACAGGGGTCGGGGCTGCGTACGGAACGGCGCATCAGCCACGTCTACGTCATGGACGTACCCGCCTACAGCAAGCCGCTGATCGTCACGGATGCCGCCATCAACATCCAGCCGACGCTGGCGCAGAAGCGCGACATCGTCCAGAACGCCGTCGACTTCCTGCATGCGCTCGGCGTGGCGCAGCCACTGGTCGCGGTGCTGGCCGCGGTCGAGACCGTCAACGAGAAGATGCCCGCCACCCTCGACGCCGCAGCCCTTACCGTGATGGCGGCGCGCGGGCAGATCACCGGCGCGCTGGTCGACGGCCCGCTCGCCTTCGACAATGCCATCGACCTCGAGGCGGCGCGCTCGAAGGAAATCACCTCCCCCGTCGCGGGGCAGGCGGACGTCCTGCTGGTGCCCGATCTCGAAGCCGGCAACATCCTGGCCAAGCAGTTGCTCTACTTCGCCGACGCCGACGCCGCCGGCCTCGTGCTCGGGGCGCGCGTGCCCATCATCCTGACCAGCCGGGCGGATTCGCTGCGCACGCGCAT